>CAZNBG010000093.1:0-9440 GCA_964570915.1 uncultured Nitrospira sp.
GGGGGGGGGTGCCGGGGGTGGATTTGGCTTTTGGAAAGAAGGGACCAAAGGGTTATATTATTGGGGGGAGAATTTAGGGTCGACGTTTCCGTGTTCAGTTTGGTTTTACGCTTCGCGTTTGTCTTGAGGGCGCTTGGCTATGCGTGGCACGGATCCGTTCTGTCTTTTGCAAAATCATCCACTGATATCTACTTTGGGACTGGCGGAGCTCCGCAGGGACCCGCCGCTCCCGCTCCTGATGAGACGACGTATCCACGAATCGGCTCACTGGACAGTCGCCTGTTGGTGTGGTTCGTGACGCAGCAGCACACCTACTTCGGCGGATTCGTTCTGGCTCTTCCCTTGTTCTGTGCCCTGATCGAGTTCCTCGGATTGACGACAAGGAAACCGGCTTTGGCGCTTCGCTACGATGGTCTCGCGAGAGAGTTGGCGAAGGTGGCGGTCTTGGCGATGTCGGTGACGGCGCTCATCGGCAGTCTGATGCTGACGATGTTCATCATGCTCTATCCCAGTTTCATGAAATACATGGGCGGGACGTTCAAGGATTTCATGCCGCTCTATGCACTCGTCTTCGTCGGAGAAGCGTTGCTGCTGATCATCTATTACTACAGTTGGAATCGTATGGCTGAGCGAGGCATGAAGTGGATCCATGCAGCCATCGGTATTCTGACGAACATCGTGGGCACCGCGCTCTTGATGATGGCCAACGCCTGGTCTGCCTTCATGATGTCGCCGGCGGGGGTCGATGCTCAGGGGCGGTTCTTGGGAAATGGGTGGCACTTGTTACACTCTGCCCTTTGGAATCCCCTGAACGTTCATCGCTTCCTCGCGGACATCATGTCGGGCGGAGCGGTTGTGCTGGCCTATGCCTGTTACCGGTTTTTTACCAGCAAGACCGACGAGGAACGAGCGTATTTTGATTGGGTCGGATATGTGTTCCTGTTTGTCACGGTTTGCGCCCTCATCCCCATGCCGATCGCAGGTTATTGGCTGATGAAGTCGGTGTTCGTGTTTCGGCAGACCATGGGTGTGACGATGATGGGCGGGTTGCTGACGTGGCTGTTTGTTGTCCAGGCACTCCTGATCGGCGTCCTGTTCCTGGGAATCAATTACTATCTCTGGCAGAGTATGGCGCGGATCAAAGGAGGCGAGCGCTATCAGCCGTATTACCAGCTCTTGCTGGGGGTGTTAATGCTGGCGCTCTTTGTTTGGCTGACACCGCACACCTTGTTGATGTCTGCAAGCGAACTGAAGGCGATAGGAGGCGCCCAGCATCCCGTGATCGGCAACTATGGAGTCATGTCGGCCAAGAACGGCGCCGTCAATATCCTGATTCTCGTCACTGCCCTCAGCTTTTTGTACTACCGTCGAGCGAATCGAACGATGACGATCTCGTGGGTCAAGACCGGAAACATGCTGATAACGGTGCTCTATGTGGTCGGTGTGCTGAATATCATCTGGCTCTCGGTCTATGGGTTTTATCTACCGGCGAAGATTCGTGTTGGTCTTTCAGCTCCCCAAGCATTTACGACGCTGACGGTCATCATCGTCGGCGTGGTGATCAATCGGCTCATGCTCAGACGCGCTGTGGTGCATGGCCCGATTCAGTGGGGAAAGATTCCACTGCGTGGCATGGTCGGCTTGTTTGGGTTGGCGGCCTCCTTTAGTTGGGTGATGGGCTTGATGGGCTACATCCGTTCCTCGGGCCGCTTGTCCTGGCATGTCAGTGAACTGATGGCTGATGTCTCGCCATGGGCCTTCACCCCGGATCTCCAATTCGCCACAAAAATGGTGACGCTGAACATGGTGGTATTTTGGGCGGCAGTCCTCGCGCTGTTCTGGATGTGTGAGCGGGGACAGCAGTCGGTGATGGGGAAGGAACTTCAGGAGGAACAGGCTCCCTTGCTGTCGCCGGTTCCGTCGCAAGAAACATAGAAAGGGAATGATGTCCATGGAGTACCGTGTGTTCACGCGTGTAGCGGCAGCTCTCAGCCTTTTGATGGGTATGCTTATGTGGGAAGTTCCCGTAGAGGCTCAAGGGCAGGCACTGGTGCTGGAGGATTTTCAAGCGAAGGAAACAGATGGATTCCCTTCTCAATGGGATCACGAAAATCAACGAAGCCAATCGAAAGGTCGTGAAGCCTATAAAGTACGATCCGAGAACGGCGCCAACTTCTTGTCGGCTAAGGATGCAGGTCAGCGCATTAAGAAAAAGAAAATCGACTGGGAGCCCAAGGCGTATCCCATTCTGACCTGGCGCTGGCGTCTCAATAAGGCGACGACCGGGACTGAGCCGCTTGCTGCGGTCTATGCGTCCTTGGATACCGATCTCCTCTTTATTCCAGTGTTCACGAAATATGTATGGAGCGGGTCGAAACCGGATGGCACCTTGACGGAAGGCGGCATGTTCAGCGGCTCCGAGATTGTCGTGCAGAGCGGGACAAAGGAGATCGGTCAGTGGTTTGAGGAGCGGGTGAATGTGTACGAGGATTTCAAGAGAATCCATCAGCATGAGCCGGCGGCGAAGGCATGGGGCATATCCATCATCGCGGCACCTGGTGTAGAAATCGATTTTGGTCCGCTGATTGCGACGCCGGCCAAGTAGAGATCGGTCTTCTCAGTTTGTGGAGGACTCGTGTGATGGCGAGGAACAAGGTGTTTGATATTGCACTAGGCATAGGCGTGATGGGTACCGTGGGTACGCTGATTGGGCTCACCATGGGAGGTGGGCTGATGCCTGTTGCGATCGCTGTTGGGCTTGGTCTCGGTGTTGTCATCGGGTTTCTCGGTGGCCGTCGATTCCTTGTCAGTATCCTGGTCGGCACCGTGCTGGGTGGCGTGTTAGCCTGGCTGATGGCTGGTGCCGAGCGGATCTGGGTCGGCGCGGGTGCGGGTGCGGCCATGGGCGGCTTCCTGGGCGTCCAGATATCGATGTTGCTTGATGTGCGTGCTGCAAAGAAGGCGGCGGCGGAACAGGTCGAGACGTTGCCGCTCTGATCGGTAAGTACGCTCTCGATCAAAGAGGTCTTCGTGGAAAACAAGGGTGTCTTAGTCGGGTCCATCATTTTTGTGTTTGCATCGTTCATTCTCATGATCGGCCTGCTGGCCTATGAGTCCTATAAAGCTAAGCAAATGAAACAGCTTGCGTTGTCGGTGAAGTCAGAAGCCCGACCGATAGCCAGTAATCTATCGGCTCAGGATTTCTCGATATACAAGATAAAAATGGGAGATGAGGGTCGGGAAATGGTACAGATCCCCGAAGGCCCTTTTACCATGGGAAGCAATGATGGTGATCCGGATGAGGCCCCGGAGCATCAAGTCTACCTGAAGGAGTTCTATCTCGATCGAAAAGAAGTCACGCAAGAGGAATATGTGCGGTTTGCGAAAATGACCAAACGGGCGATGCCCAGAATTGAAGTGTTCGACGACGATCAGTCGAAGGTCTTGATACCGGGCTTTGCGGCGATGAGTATTTCCTGGGACGAAGCTATGGCCTACTGCAAGTGGGCCGGCAAGCGACTTCCTACCGAAGCCGAGTGGGAGAAGGCCGGTCGCGGAGAGAGTAAAAGAAAATATCCCTGGGGAGATAAATTTGTCACCAATGCCGCCAATCTCGATGGCAGCGAAGACGGATATAAGTATCTGGCGCCGCCCGGCTCATTCGAGGTGGGACGAAGTCCTTACGGTCTGTATGACATGACAGGCAACGTGGCGGAGTGGGTGGAGGATTCCTACAGCGAACACTACTATAAGAAATCTCCGTTTCGTGATCCCAAGGGGCCAGAGAACGCTGATCTTAAGGTCGTTCGTGGGGGCTCATGGAGAGAAACCGAACACAATGCGAGACTGTCAAAGCGATTTGCAGCCAAGCATTGGCGGACAGATGTGACGATCGGCATTCGTTGTGCCAGTGATCTGGATCAAACTGCCGGAGGCGGTGCTGAGTCATAGATCGGCATGCTCGAATCAAAATTCAAATTGGTCTTTCTGATTGTCGTGTTGGCCTGTGCTGCGATGCCCATCATAGCTATCTTACGTGGTACCACATTAACACCGTATGAAAGGTCAGAGTCTGGAGTTGGCGCTGAAATTGAGTCGACGCCAGAGAGCGCTCCTGGAGAGGAGCCAATCCCAGATGATACGGTGACGATTCCGGCAGGGCCATTCGTTCGCGGAACGAAGGATGGTGGATTCGACGAGCAACCGCAGCGTACGATTTCCCTGGATACCTTCTCGATCGATCGGTACGAAGTGACCAATCATCAATATCAACAGTTCGTCCTGGCAACCGGCCATCGGAAGCCCGGATTACCAGCACGTTACGCCAAGAGCGGTGGAAAGGTGCAAGGAACAAATCAGCCGGTCGTCTATGTATCGTGGGATGATGCGGCGGAATATTGCCACTGGAAAGGGAAGCGTCTTCCGAGCGAAGCGGAGTGGGAAAAGGCTATGCGAGGAACGGACGGGAGGCTTTGGCCATGGGGAAATAAAGAGCAGCCTCAGGGTGCCAATTGGGCGCGTGTGCAGGACGGTCACGAGGTATCCGCGCGCGTGGGAACGTTTCAGGCCGATAAGAGTCCCTATGGAGTTATGGATGGGGCCGGCAATGTCATCGAATGGGTGGATGATTGGTACCAAGAGACCTACTACAGGGATTCGCCGGATCAGAATCCTCTAAGCCCTGAGCATGGTACCTATCGGGTCCTCAGGGGGGGAGGGTATACGACGACCGGGGGTGATATCCGGATTACCAGCCGAAGTAAGATGATGCCGGATTTTCGAGATGAAACGATCGGATTTCGCTGCGCAATTTCGAAGACGGGAACGGCAGAAGCGGCAGAGAAGAAAACCTGATGAACCTAGAGAAAATCAAAGTAGTAAAGGATCAAAAACACGGCCAAAATGATGTTGACAACCATACCGGCCAAAACTATAATGTCAAACACTTTTGAGTTCTTCGTCACGGTTTCTCCTGTTGATTCGCGCACTAGCGACAAAGTTTGATAACATAGGGTTTGGTACCTGTCAAGAAAATGCACCAATTCTGAATTGCCCACCAAACTATTTTGATCGGGAGTACAACAGATGGCAAGCGTTACCCCTGACAGCGAAATTAAGATAAAAATCGGCAAGATGATTTTCTACATTACCTGTGCTGTCGGAATATGGTTTTTCTACTGGTTTGCCGGAATCCAGTGTCCCTGCTGAGGTGCTGATCTCGTCCAGCTGCCAGGGGTCTGGCCGCACAGCTCAATCAACAGATAGCTGGGTTAAGTAAGAGGAGAAGAAGTAATGAGTGCATTAAATAATCCTGTAGTTGCAGTGATCGTCTCCCTTATTATCGCGGTCGGCTATTTTACATTGGTCGATCACTATCTGATGGACATGCAGGGACTGGACTACTGGTACCTATTCCGGCAGTAAGTCTGTGCAGGGAGTAGTCAAGTCTTCTGAGGAATTCGTATATTTTTAACGAGAGTGTATCAAGGAGGTATTCCATGGGCCTTTTGACCGGCAAGCGCGTTTTTTCGATCATGGCGCTCTGCATGATGGTTGGCCTCCTTCTGCTTCCGATCGTCGTCGCGTTGCCTTCACCGGCTATCGGTGAGGAGGCTGCTGCCGGCGATGCGGCAAAGAAGGATGGAGATAAAGTTGAGAAGGGCCGGGATGTCTACTACAAGACGGAAGGGATTGTAGTCGGTGCTCCTGCTCCTAAAACCGTGGATGGCCCCAAAGATTATCCACGATACAATTTCGAAAGTCGTGTCTTAATTTGGTTTGCCAACCAACAGCATCTTTATTATGGAAGCTTCGTGTTGGCTGTGCCGATCTTTTGTATGATCATCGAGTTCATGGGCGTCGTGACCAAAGACAAGGCGCTCGCGAAGCGTTACGATCAGCTGGCGTATGATTTCATCAAAATCAGTCTCACGGCCTACTCGCTCACGGCCATTCTGGGTGGCATTCTGATCTTTACATTTTTGACTCTGTATCCGGCGTTCTTTGGGTATCTGTCCAGTATCTTCCGTCCGGTCATGCACATCTACGCATTGATGTTTGTGGCGGAGAGCGGGACCCTCTATATCTATTATTATGGCTGGGACAAGATGAAGGAGGGTTTCCTGAAGTGGATTCATCTGAGCATGTCGGTGGTTCTGAATATCATCGGCACGCTACTCATGTTCCTGGCGAATTCTTGGATCGGTTTCATGATGTCGCCGGCCGGAGTCGATGAACAGGGCCGGTACCTCGGGAATATCTGGCACGTCATTCACACTGCCTTATGGAACCCACTCAATCTTCATCGCATTCTGGGCAACATGGCGTTCGGGGGAGGAGTCGTCGCCGCGTACGCCGCCTATAAGTTTCTGGCGGCAAAGACCGATGAGGACCGGGCGCACTACGATTGGATGGGCTACATTGCCATGGCGCTCGGCGTGGCCTTCTTGATTCCATTACCTTTTGCCGGCTATTGGCTGATGCGTGAAGTATATGCCTATCGCCAACAGATGGGCATCACCTTGATGGGCGGTTTGCTTGCCTGGTTGTTTATCATTCAGGCCACAATGATCGGCATTCTTTTCTTGAGTACTAACTACTACCTGTGGCAGGCAATGGGACGCATGCGCGGTGCTGAGAAATATCAACGGTACATTAAATACCTTGTGTTTCTGCTCATCTGCGGATTCTTAGTTTTTATTACACCACACACCATGGTCATGACACCAGCCGAATTAAAGGCCATGGGAGGCCAGCAGCATCCGGTGCTGGGTAACTTCGGGGTCATGTCGGCGAAGAATGGCGGAATCAACGTCATTATTACAACGACCGTCCTGAGTTTCATTTGGTATATGCGAGGTAACAAGGTCTCAACCGTGTCATGGGCGAGGTTCGGAAACATTTTTATGGGAGTGTTCTTTGCCTGCGCCTACGTCAATATCATCTGGCTCGCAGTTTACGGGTATTACATTCCGGCGAACGTCCGAGTCGGTTTGTCTGTCCCGCAAGTGGCGACCACGTTGTCATGTCTCTTCTTCATGTTCACGCTGAACAGTGTGATGATGAGAGGGGCAAAGCAAATGGGAGCGATTGAGTGGGGTAAGATTTCGGTCCGCTCACAGTATGCCCTTATCATGCTGGCGACTGCGTTTACCTGGATGATGGCACTAATGGGCTATATTCGCTCGTCAGTCCGTCTGTTTTGGCATGTCAATGAGATCATGCGTGACAATTCCCCTTGGGCCTATACGCATACGGTCGGATTTGCCGCGAATATGATCTCATTCAATGTGCTGTTTTTCTGGATCAGTATCCTTTTTGTCTTCTGGATGGGCAGCTTGGGTGCGAAAAAGGCTCCGGTGGAAGCAAAGGCGGGCATACCTGGCAGTGTTGCACAGCCGGCTCCTAGTCACTAAATTTTCGTCTCTTGTTGATGGTTGACTCAGCGGTAGGGGAGGCACTTCTTCCCTCTCTGCAACAGTAGGAGGTCAAGACCTTGGGTAACCTGATTGCTGAAACACTCTCGGCGAGTTGGATGGCTCTGGCCATCCTTGCAGGCCTGATGGTTTATTTTCAGATGTCTATCAGCGATCCTGCAGCAAAGAAGCGCGCGGTTTTCAAGACATTCATCGGAATTGTTTCCTGCTTCTTCTTGTTTATGGCAATCGTCAATTACAAAACGAATTTTTATGGCGAAAGCCGTTTACTGCCGATGTCCCTTGTGACGATTACCCTGACGACCTTCGTCATGGCGTTGTACTTTACCAATATCCGTGCAATGTTGAGGGTCGGCGGGTTCATGTTTTTCGTAGCCGCGTTTCTCTCTGGCTATGGGAACTGGCTTCCGCAAGTCGAAGGTGGTTTTCCACCTGTAGAAGAGAAGAAAACGTGGGATTCGATGACCCCGCAGCAGCTGGCTGATGAAGGTGAGAAACTTATCTTTGGCGGAGTGGGGAAGAATAAAGAGCAAGGCGCAATCGGCAAAGGGCAATGTCCCCTCTGTCATGCCTTCCATGCCGGTATGCTCGGCGAGCGAGCGCCTAATCTAGCAGGACTTCCTACTCGTGGGAAGGAGCGATTAGAAGACCCGAAATATTCCAAAGGAAATCCATCCAAACGGGAATACGAAGTCAAGGAGGCCTTCCCTGGTTCGGGGACGGCAGAAAATTCACAAGAGTACATCGCAGAATCACACGCGTGTCCCAGTTGCTATGTGGTTTCAGGGTACGGTGTGAAGGGTACAAATGACAAGCAAAGCCCCATGCCAGCTATCCATAAGCCACCAATCTCCCTCAGTCTTCAAGAACTCGCGGCTGTGGATACTTGGATGTATGTGCGTGAGGGAGTTGATGCTCCTTCTTTCGAAGAAATCATAAAGTCCTACGAAAAGTTCATCCCTGAAGCCGACCGTCCTAAGATGGCCGAAGACAAGCCTGCTGGAGCTACTTCACTGATGGCTGATGGGTCAGAACCGGTGGACCAGATTTTTGCCAAGGCGCAATGTGTCTCTTGTCATACGATTCCTGGGATCCCCGGAGCCATGGGGACCATCGGTCCTAAACTTGAAGAAGGTACAACCGCAGCACAGCGGATCAAAGACCCTACGTATAAAGGAACGGCCAAATCACCAGCAGAATACATTATGGAGTCTATCGTAGATCCGAGCGCCTTCGTCGTGAAGCCGTTTCCTGACAACACCATGCCCAAGGTCTTCGGCCAAAAGCTGAGCGCGGGTGCATTGAAGAAAATTGTCGACTATTTATCACAGGTGAAAACTGGAGCGCCGCTGCCAAAGATCTGATAGCTGCCTCCAATTGCCTGTATTGCGGAGAGTAAAGGGAGTTGCCGATGAAAGCCTTGATGTCACTCGGTGCCTTGATTGGAGTAGCTGGGCTTCTTCTTCTGGGAGGGATGATTTTCGATGTCGTCCCTTCGAATACCGTGCGTTTAGTCGAAGGCTATATGCCTATGCAAATGCTTTTTGAATTTGCCTGCTTCGTCGCTGGGTTCACGGGATTGAGCTATATGATGAGCGCTATGGGTACGCCTCTCCCACGTTTTTGGCAGGGAATCGGGTTCTGGGCATTTGTACTGCTTTATCTGAAATTCCGTGTCTATCCACCGATTCCCTTCAGCGTGCGCGCCATGTATGGAACGGTATCTCTGGTCGCGGTCTTCATGTGGGTCTCGGCCAATGAAGACGATTGGAAGAAGTTCAAACAGCCGATCATGAATGTGCTTGACGCGCAGACGGGTGCGAATAAGCTTTTACGTTACGCCTATCTTGTTATTCTGCCGATTTTGATTGGTGTATTTTCCTACAACGCGATGATGCCGATGTCCGAGGAGCCTATCGCGCTCAGCACGGTTCACCCGGCCCCACCAGCAAGCAAGCAGGTCCATGGTAAAACGTATACATTACAGAACTCGCAGAATCCATA
>CAZNBG010000094.1:0-9405 GCA_964570915.1 uncultured Nitrospira sp.
TTGACCAGCTCGCAATCGCCTTCCGATATCAAAGCGTGCTATGAGCGCCATGCCAGCTGCTATGTTGTGAAACCCTTCGATGTCCAGGAGTTCGCCGACACGGTGCGGAAGGTGGTGGATTTCTGGAACGGTCCAGGCCGGCTTCCCAGCGAAGCGGCATGAAGTCTTATCACGAATTGGCGTTCCCCTCGTCACACTTCATCATCTTCAGTCGTCTTCTGGTCTGGTGAGACCACGGATCAGCCTGTGGTACAATACCCCTTCCGCCAGTGGGGGGGGGAGTCATGCCGTTCTCGACTGCAAAATATTTGAAGTTCCGCAACGGCATGCAAAAGCGCATCGGGGCATTGCGTGACAAGACGGAAGACAGCTTGGAAGCGGCCGTCGATAACATGATGGAAGAACGAGTGGATGGGTGTTTCCGTGTCGAACAGGGCCTTGAAGAGATCATCCGGTCACTGCTTGAAATTGAAGAAGAACTGGAGTCGATTCGCGACCTATCCGGTGCGATGCGTCTCGAATCCCGATTGGAATTCGTGGAAGATCGCTGGGACGAGTTTGACAGCGAGATCCGGGAACGGCCCCGGCGTCGGCGTAAGAAAATCAGTCTTGCCGACCTGCTGAAAGCCGCCGGTGGAGGCAGCGGCGCGCTCTCAGAGAACCCGAACGGCGTCAACACGGCGATGGATGCCTATGCCATTATGGGCGTGGAGTTCGGCAGTACGCTTGCCGATGTCACTGCGGCCTTCCGAACCAAGGCCAAGCAACTCCATCCGGATGCCAACAACGGCGATCGGAGTTCTGAACCGGAGCTCCGGCGCATGTTGGAAGCCTATCAATTTCTGAAAGAATATCTCAGCCTCAGCAATACCGAGCCAATGCCGCCCCCGGATCGACCCTACAGCCCTTCTGAGTGACAAACCTGTGACGATGTCCACCCCACAGCTCTACATTACGAGCACGACCGAACTCAGCGAGTTGTGCGAGCGATTGAAAGACAGCCCGCGCCTCGCGCTGGATACCGAATTCGTCGGCGAAGAGAGTTTTGTGCCGAGGCTGGAGCTTATTCAGGTTGCCACGGAAACCACGGCGGCCGTCATCGATTTTCCGGCTGTTCTATCCGGGGGGGCGCTGGATGGATTCTGGAAGATTGTGTGCGATCCGGCGGTTGAGAAAGTCGTGCACGCGGGTCGGCAGGACTTGGATCTTTTTGCAGTTCATGCCGGCCAAATCCCAAAGCCGTTCTTCGACACCCAGATTGCCGCGGCGATGGTCGGCTTCGGTCCCCAAGTCGCCTATGCCAACCTCGTCCAACGAGTGCATGGGAAAAGACTGGACAAGGCCCATACCTTTACGAACTGGAGTGCCCGCCCGCTCTCCTCTGACCAATTGGCTTATGCGCTGGAGGACGTGACCTTTCTTCTGGCGATTCATGATCATCTTCATACGCGACTGTCAAAACTCGGACGATTGCAATGGGCTCACGAAGAGTTTTCCCGTCTTGAAGGTGTCGTCGCCGAGACTCGCCGAGAGCCGCAGGAACGTTTTCAGCGCATACGGGGATGGGATCAGCTCAAACCAAAATCGGCCGCGGTCCTTCGGGAGCTTGCAGCCTGGCGGGAAGGAGAAGCGAAACGGAGAAATGTCCCTCGGAGTCGCGTCGTCCGAGACGAAGTCCTTCTCCAACTCGCGAGACATCCACCGAGGCAGACGGATGAACTGCGTAAAGTGAGAGGGCTCCACACGTCGGAAGCCGATCGCAATGGTGATACACTTCTCGCGACCATCCAGGCGGCGCTCGCGCTTCCTCCCTCGGAGTGGCCGGTACTTCCCAAAGAGCGGAAACCCGAACCGGAATCGAACGGATTTATCGAATTGCTTCAGGCGATCGTCAAGGCTCGGGCCATGGAGGAAGAGATTGCGCCGACCCTGCTGGCGACGACGGCCGATCTCCAGGAATTGGTGGATGCCAAGACGAATCGATCGGCGTTGGATCTTCCGCTCCTGAAAGGATGGCGACGAATCCTGGTGGGAAACATTCTGCTAGATGCATTGGACGGCAAGCTTGCCTTTGCGGTCGACCCCAAAACACGGACTCTCCAGCGGGTGCCCACTGAGTCCTCAGCCGGAACTTAGGCTGCTGTCCCCCCAGTGCATGGGGGACTCATGACTACCTACAAGAGTTTCTTGATCGACTCTGCGGGCCTCGCGAGCATTGCCAGGTCACCCTTCTCGACAAGCGGACGTTGGATAAGATCCGGATGTTTGACCATCAAGTCGAGTAATTCATCATCGGAGGGTTGCTTCTTCGCCAGGCCAAGTTTCTGGTAGAGGTCTTCTTTGGTTCGAAGCACGTCCTTGGGGGAGAGCCCGGCTTTCTTCAAGAGAGCGTTCAACTGCCCTTTGGTAAACGAGCGTTCATAGTAGTTGATCGCCGTGAAGGGTTTGCCGCTGTCTTTAAGCAACTGTACCGCCTGTCGGCACGTTGTGCAGGTCGGTTTGTGATAGATCGTGATATCCGCCATACTACCTCCTAGGGTGAGAAGGCCTGCCTTGACGAGTTTTTTCGGCCTATGTTAGATCCCAATCAGTGGTCGTCACGCAAGAGGGGCTATTATGCCATGGGTTGGGACCAGTTCCGCCGGTCAGTACGCTTGGGCCACGGCTTCCCAGCGAACGTTGAAGGATCTTCGCATCAAGCGGAAGGGCCAACCGGTCTTTGTGCTCGGTCATGTGCTCGCTCGCAAAGGGCAGGAAGCGACCTTCGAAGCCTTCAACGATCGGCTTGCGGTCGTGAAGTTCAGCGACGGAGGCTTCATGGGGTACGATCCTCGTGAGCTCCTTCTTCCTACCGAAATCGACGAGCATGGTGTGCCCTTCTTTGAGGTCCGGTCGTGCCGAGTGTGTGACATGCTCTTTCCCCTTACCGTGGAAGAAAGTGATTCGGACCAAGAGCCGGAGCACTGCTCTGACTGTTCCGCCTGATGTGTCCGGTCTTCGGCAGCTGTCAGATGTTAATCGACGAAGGGAGCGACTTCCAAGGCCTTTTTCAGCAGGCAATCTCCCGCAACCCCCTGCAACACCATCGGCAACATGGCTGCGTCGATCGCGCGCACCGAGAACACGCGGAATCCCTCCGGGGACTTCTGCCCTTCAAGCTTGAGCGCATGGCAGATTTCCAGCGTTTTCCAGACTAAATTGGACAGAATCTGGTCGGATGCCAACAGCCTCATGTCCGTCACCGTGCCCTCGATCGCGACCTTTGCCGGAATCCGCGCTTTATCCTTGGGAGACTCACTGACGACGGCGAACGCAATTGTTTCCTCATCTGCCATGGCAGACGAACCTGTCATGATTCCCGTCGGTAGAATCAGGGAGCAGCACAGAATGGCGACTGATTGAATCATTCACATCTCTGTCCATCACCCAGTCTCGTTCTCAATCTTGAGTATGCCAAGCACGATTTTCCATTGCAAGAATGGCACACGGCCGTGGTAGGGTAGGAAAAGAAGTACGTCGTTCTCTGAGGAGAGTGGAATTATGCCTCATGACTTTATGCCGGGCTTGGCGGGTGTCCCGGCTGCTACATCGTCGATCAGTGATGTCGACGGCCAACGCGGCATTCTGGAGTACCGCGGCATTCGAGTCGAAACGCTCTGCGCAAGTTCATCATATCTGGAAACCGCCTACTTGCTGCTCTTCGGGCACCTTCCTACAGCGACCGAATTCCAACAATGGATCACAGACGTGACCCGCCATCGGCGCATCAAATTTCGCATCATTGACCTACTGAAGTGTTTGCCTGAGCAAGGCCATCCTATGGATGCGCTCCAGGCAGCCGTAGCGGCGCTCGGCATGTTTTATCCCGGCCGAAACGTCAAGGACGTTGAGAATAACTACTGGAGCGCGGTGCGCCTCGTCGCGAAATTGCCGACGATTGTGGCGGCCTGGGCGAGGCTTCGCCATGGCGATGCGCCGATTACGCCGCGGGACGATCTTGGATTCAGCGAGAATTTCTTCTATATGCTGACGGAGTCCATAGCCCCTCCATTGTGGGCTGAAGTATTTGATGATTGCCTCATTCTTCATGCCGAACACACGATGAATGCCTCTACCTTTACGGGATTGGTGACGGCGTCGACCCTGGCCGATCCTTATACCGTCGTGGCCTCGTCGATCGGTGCCTTGAAAGGTCCCTTGCACGGTGGCGCGAATGAAGAAGTGGTGGTCATGCTCAGAGCCATCGGTACGCCAGCCAAGGCGCGGTTGCATGTTGAGCGAGCCTTGCAGAGCAAGAACAAACTGATGGGATTTGGTCATCGTGTCTACAAGGTCAAAGATCCTCGCGCAACGGTGCTTCAGGAGCTCTGTCGGCGCTTGTTCAAGGAATGTGGCAGTTCACCTCTATATGAAATCGCATTGGAGGTGGAAGCGGGAGCTGGTGAATTGCTGAGTAATAAGGGCATCTATCCCAACGTCGATTTTTACTCCGGCATCATTTACGACAAGATGGGTATCGACATAGATCTCTTTACTCCGCTCTTTGCGATGGCGCGCGTGTCGGGATGGCTTGCGCATTGGCTGGAACAGTTGCGAGAAAATAAACTGTTCAGGCCCGATCAAATCTATTCCGGCGAGCATAACAGGCCATACGTGCCTATCAAGCATCGATAATCCCCGTATTTACATGGCTGTCCAGGCCCTTGACTTCCCCACTGATCGATTTATCTACCTTCCATGTAGTTGAATCGGCGCCGTGTCAGCAACGATCTACCTGACAGTGAAATCATGAAGGTCAGAAGGAGGATACTATGACACTCGTACGCTGGGATCCGTTTCGAGAGTTGGAAGAGGTTTCCGATCGGCTGAATCGCATGTTCGCGCATCCGGCTGCATCCCGAACCAATGGGAAAGAGACCATGATCGTGGCTGATTGGACACCGTCGGTGGATATCAGTGAGACCGAAGGAGAGTATCAGATAAAGGCTGAAATTCCTGATGTGAAGAAGGAGGACGTCAAGGTCACGTTGGAAGACGGTCTTCTCACGATTCGAGGTGAGCGGAAACATGAGAAGGAAGAGAAAGGAAAGAAATTTCATCGGGTCGAGCGGTCCTATGGCAGTTTCGTCCGGACCTTTTCCCTGCCCGACGTGATCGAAGAGGATAAGGTCAAGGCTGAGTTCAGGGATGGAGTACTCCACCTCCATCTGCCAAAGTCGGAGAAGGCCAAACCGAGAGCCATCGAAGTCAAAGTGGCATAAGTTGCCGCGCAGCAGTTTCCTTGAACCAAGGCCCGCCTGACCAGGCGGGCCTTTTCATGTGAGGCCGCCCGGCCGTCAAGTTCCGGTCCATGCAAACGCTCATCAAACGGTTTCTCCGGGGAACCACGATGGCCCAATTGGATCTACTAGTTAGGGTCATCTTGCGGGATTGCGTATTTGAAGAAACCGAGTAAAGTCCCCCCAGTCAGTAGCGCCACATCCGGCAAGGAAGAGCCGAATCTGATCCATAGCTGAGGAGGTCGTGCTAGCTGTCATGCGCAAATAAGAAGGCGTGTAGCCCCTCCGCCTAGTTGTCGAATTTGTTCAGGCACTTACCATGTTTGATGAGGCGAAGATGAAAACTCTCACCTATTCGTTTATGACAGTGGGATTCGCGCTGGTGCTGCTAGGAATAGTGGCAGTCTTTAGCTTCGATCAACCTTCGACATTATTTTCGTTGATCTGGTGGATGATAGTCGGTGGGTGGTGTCTGGCATTGGCAGGGATGGGAATAGACATCACACATCTGTTTAAAATGGCCAAACGCGAAACGGCATATGTATTCAAACCAGAGGCAAATGCCGCAAAAGAAGTCGAAAGAGAAGTCACTCGCATTTGATGACATGAGAGGGAAATCTCACCCTGTCCTTCTATCCGTGGCAAGTGGAGACGATCAGTTGATTTACCGGTAGCGTCAGGGCGCACCGTATCAAACAGGTTGTTGCTTCCCGCTGGCGCGCTCCTGCATCACCACGGCTCGGTCCCCTTCACCGAGGTGATACCGCAAAACATAGAGTCAGTGGTTGCTGGCGCGGACGTAAACGCAGCTGTGCGGTTCCGTGTATCCGCGGTCAAGGATTTCTCCTATGGAGAGGCGAACTCCGTCGGAGGAGCGCGCGCGAGGTGTTCCTTCGCCTTCGGAGTCTGCATCGGCTTCGACGATGAGATGAAGAGGAGTCATGCCGTCACGCCCTTGTGAAAGTCGGCGGGGTGAGTTTATCATGGCGCCCGCAAGTCATGAACCTCTTACACATGGAGCCCTGCGAATGAAAACGAATCAGAATAAACCGTCAGCGCCGACTCGAATCGAGCGAGACACAATGGGGGAACTGGCTGTTCCCGCCGAGGCCTACTATGGAGTGCAGACAGCTCGCGCCATTGAGAATTTCCCGATTAGCGCGCTCCGGATGCCGCGGGCGGTCATTCGGGCGATGGGGATGATCAAGCGGGCTGCGGCGGCCGTCAACCACTCCCTTGGTCTGCTGGAGAAAAATGCAGCGGAGGCCATTCGGCAAGCGGCAACTGAAGTGGTCGATGGAAAGCTGGACGCCGAGTTTCCGGTGGATATTTTTCAGACAGGGTCCGGGACCTCCAACAATATGAACACGAACGAAGTGATTTCCAATCGTGCGACCGAACTGCTTGGCGGGGTGCGTGGCAGCAAGCTTGTCCATCCCAACGACCATGTGAATCTTGGACAATCGAGAAATGACGTTAACCCAAGCGATTTGCATATTACCCGCGCCGTAATGATGCAACGTCAACTCCTGCCGGCGCTGACTCGATTGCAGAAGGCGTTGAAGGGCAAGTCCAAAGAGTTCGACACGATCGTGAAAATCGGACGCACGCATTTGCAGGATGCGACCCCGGTTCGTCTCGGCCAGGAGTTCGGCGGCTATGCCCGGCAGATCGAGCTTGGTATCCAAAGGATTAAACAGGCGCAAGAAGCCTTAAGCGAGGTGGCCTTGGGTGGCACCGCCGTCGGTACCGGCCTGAACTGCCATCCGAAATTTTCCGCCAGAGTGACGGCTATCATCTCGAAGGAGACCGGTTGTTCGTTCAAGGAGGCGAAGAATCACTTCGAAGCACAGTCGGCACAGGACTCACTGGTGGAAGCGAGCGGGCAATTGAGGATTCTGGCTGTGAGCCTGATGAAAATTGCCAACGACATCCGCTGGCTTGGGTCGGGGCCACGGTGCGGTCTTGGTGAGATCAATTTGCCCGAGACGCAGCCCGGGTCCTCGATCATGCCGGGGAAGGTTAATCCAGTTATCGCCGAGTCCGTCACGATGGTCTGTGCGCAGGTGATCGGGAACGATGTGACGGTGACCGTCGGCGGCCAGGCGGCGAATTTCGAGCTCATCGTGATGTTGCCCGTCATGGCCTATAATCTGCTCCAGTCCATCGAACTTCTGGCGACGGCCTCCACCAACTTTGCGGCGAAGTGTATCGAAGGCATTCAGGCGAATGAGGAACGATGTAAGAGCCTCATTGAAGAAAGCTTGGCAATGTGTACGGCCCTGGCGCCGGAGATCGGCTATGAAGCGGCGGCAAAACTGGCCAAAGAAGCCTATAAGTCCGGCAAGACGGTGAGGCAGGTCGCGAAAGAACAGAAGGTCGTATCCGACAAGCGGTTGGCCGAACTTCTCAGTCCCTGGCGCATGACCGAACCCGGTGGGCCGGTAGGCAGTGCGGGAGGGTAGATGGGGGGTATTTCGGTATAGCTTTGCAGCGGCTTGACGGTATACTGAGGCAGGATGAAGTCAGCCGAGCAGGGTCACTCCCTCACGATCGGACTTCTGGCCATGCTAGCTGCAGGGTGGGTGTATGGGTGTGCCATAGCGGGGCGCCAGCCGGTGCAGGACGACGTGATGCCGACCACGGGAACACGTAGCGGGCATTGCTGCTCTATGGCCAAGGGAGTTCCGAGGCAGCTGGCGCTGGCGCAGACGGCCGTCAGATTCCTTGGACGGTCGCGCATCGAAGTGGGTGGCCGGCACTATGCCGCGGACTGTTCCGGTTTCGTCCGAGGCGTGTACGCGTCACAGCGGGTTGATTTATACGGCGGGGTGGGCGAACTGGACGGAGGCAATGGTGTCGGCCGTATCTACACCCATGTCATGCAACATGGACGGATTCACTACGGACCGGCCGTCCATCCGGGAGACCTGGTCTTCTTCCACAATACGTGGGATTTCAATCGGGACGGCTTGCCAAACGATCCGCTCACGCATGTCGGCGTCGTCGAGCAGGTGGAACACGATGGGACCGTGATCTTCGTGAGTTGGATGTCAGGAGGAATTGAACGTTACCGGATGAACCTCCATCAGCCTGACACACACAAAGCTCCCGACGGACGAGTTCTGAACGACTTCATGCGACGCAAACAGTCGGGCGACACTCAGGGCACGTATTACCTTGCAGGGCGATTGTTTGCAGCTTTTGGGACACTTGCACACTGATCCTTTCTGACGTATCACGTAAACCCGATACAAGCGATCAACGAAATCCTTGGCTTCATCATATTTTAAGAGAACGTGGATCTCTCACGCGTTCGGAAAGATTGGCTCCCGATACAGATGACCGCTATCGCACAACAGACCTCATTGGACGTCGTTCAGCTCAAGATCATTCCGCTCATCGCCAAGGAGCTCGGCGTTGGGACTCATCAGGTCGCAGCGGCAGTGGCGCTGCTTGACGAAGGCGCGACAGTTCCATTCCTCGCGCGCTACCGCAAAGAGGCAACCGGCAATCTGAACGATACGCAGCTGCGCACGCTGGAAGAGCGCCTGCTCTATCTGCGTGAGTTGGAGGTGCGGCGCGCTGCGATTCTGTCGTCGATCGAAGAACAGGGGAAGCTGACGGACGCGTTGCGAGCACGCATAGAGGCGGCGACGACGAAGCAAGCGATAGAGGATCTCTATCTGCCCTTTAAACCCAAGCGCCGCACGCGCGCTCAGATTGCGCGCGAAGCAGGGCTGGAGGCGTTGGCGGACGTCTTATTGGCTGATCCGGCGCTGATTCCAGAGCAAGAGGCGCTCCAATACATCCGTGTTGTCCCTGCCGCTGAAGGGGTGGAGGCTATCAATGTACCGGATACCAAAGCGGCGCTGGAAGGAGCGCTGGACATTCTGACCGAGCGGTTTGCCAAAACGGCCGACTTGTTGGCCGCGTTGCGTACGCGTCTGTGGGAACATGGAATCTTGACCTCGGCTGTGCTGAAGGACAAGGAGATGGCCGAAGACCAGAAGTTCCGCGATTACTATGCGGATACCGAATCGATCAAGACCATACCATCGCATCGGGGGGTGGCGTTGTTCCGGGGACGTTCCCTCGGCGTATTGAAACTTGACATGGGGTTAAG
>CAZNBG010000095.1:0-9403 GCA_964570915.1 uncultured Nitrospira sp.
ACAAGCTGGTCCTCGTGATGCCGGAAAGCATGAGCATGGAACGAGCCAGCTTGCTGTCATCGTATGGGGCGCAGCTGGTCTTAACCCCGGCCTGGGAAGGCATGAAGGGGTCGATCAAGGAGGCGGAAAGCATCCTGGCCCAGAATCCGTCGTATTTCATGCCCGACCAATTCTCGAACCCGGCCAACCCCGCGATGCATAAGATGACGACAGCGTTGGAAATCTGGGACGCGCTGGAAGGGAAGATCGATGCCTTTGTGGCCGCGGTCGGAACCGGTGGCACCATCACGGGGTGCGGTGAAGTGTTTAAGGAACGGAATCCGCACATACACATCATTGCGGTTGAACCGGCTGGCTCACCTGTGTTGTCCGGAGGTGATCCTGGCCCACACAAGATTCAAGGGATCGGGGCGGGTTTCATTCCGAAGGTGCTCAACCGAACAGTGCTCGATCGTGTCATCACCGTCACGGATGACGAGGCCTATCAAACTGCAAAACAGCTGTCGAAGAAAGAAGGCCTGCTGGTCGGCATCTCAGCCGGCGCGAACGTCTTCGCCGCCCAAAAGGTCGCCGATGAGCTGGGGCCTGGCAAGAATGTCGTCACCGTGCTCTGCGATACCGGCGAACGGTACATCAGCATTGAAAAGTATTTCAATATTTGATGATCGACTAGTTAGAGGGGGGATGCTCAAAATGGTTGCCAGCAAGGCCGCAGGCGAGAAGAATCCGGAAGCGTACCCTCTGAGGTACGTTGAGGAATTCTTCGAGCCGAGAACAAAGCTGGAGACCATTTTCAGCATCCCCAACTGACATGGATTTTACTGAAGAACAGATCAACCGTTACAGCCGGCATATTCTGTTGCCCGAAGTAGGCGGCAAGGGGCAAAAGAAGATCGCCAAGTCCAGGATTCTGCTCGTCGGGGCCGGCGGTCTGGGCTCACCGGCGGCCTTGTATTTGGCTGCAGCAGGAGTCGGCACAATCGGGTTGATCGACAGCGATGTCGTGGATCTGACAAACCTCCAACGTCAGATTCTTCACCATACTCCGGACGTCGGCCGCCCCAAAGTCGTCTCAGGCAAGGAAAAGATCCAAGCGCTGAACCCCGACGTGTCGGTATCGATGTACGAAGAACGTTTCACGGCCGGAAACGCGATCAAGATCCTCGGCGACTACGATGTCGTGATCGATGGTGTCGATAACTTTACCGCAAAGTTTCTGATCAACGACGCGTGTTTCTTCGCAGGAAAGCCGCTAGTCCACGGCGGTATTCTTCGATTCGACGGGCGTGTCACGACCATCATCCCGGGGAAGTCGGCCTGTTATCGTTGCGTGTTCAAAGCGCCTCCCCCGCCCGGATTGGTGGCTTCTTGCCAAGAGGCCGGAGTCATCGGTGTGCTGGCAGGTATTATCGGAACCATTCAGGCGACTGAAGCGTTGAAGCTCGTACTCGGCATCGGACGACCGCTGACGGACCGCCTGCTCGACTTCGACGCGCGTAGAACCGTGTTTCGAGAAATCAAAGTCCGCCGGAACCCAAGCTGTGCGCTCTGCGGAGAGCATCCGACGATTACCGAGCTATTCGACGATGGGGATCCTTATGCCGGATGTGCCGCGCGTTCCTCCACAGAGGGCTGAAAAGGTGGTGCGCCGATGAGCAAAATGAAAGCGCTGGTCTGTCGCGAGTGCGGGAAGGAGTACCCGACAAAAGCCATCCACGTCTGTGAGATGTGCTTCGGCCCGCTCGAAGTGAAGTACAACTACGAGGAAATCAAGAAAACCATTTCCCGCAAGAAGATCGAGGACGGCCCACGCAGCATGTGGCGCTATCTCGACCTGCTGCCGGTCGAAGGAACGAATTTCGTCGGTTCGCACGCCGGATTCACCCCGCTCGTGCGCGCCAAAAATCTCGGCGCCTATCTCGGACTCGACGAGCTGTACATTAAGAACGACACGGTGAATCATCCGACCCTGTCGTTTAAGGATCGCGTCGTCGCCGTGGCCCTTACACGCGCGCGCGAGCTGGGTTTCGAAACAGTGGCGTGCGCATCGACCGGCAACTTGGCGAATTCGGTGGCCGCCCACGCCGCCTCCGCCAATCTTCACTGCTATGTATTCATCCCCGGCGACCTCGAAGCCGCGAAGGTGCTCGGCAACCTGATCTATAAGCCGCACGTCGTCGAGATAGAAGGCAACTATGACGATGTCAACCGCCTCTGCAGCGAGATCGCCGGGGAACACGGCTGGGCATTCGTGAATATCAACATTCGCCCGTATTATGCGGAAGGTTCAAAGACGCTTGCCTTCGAGACGGTGGAGCAACTCGGATGGAAAACGCCCGACCAAGTCGTCATTCCCATGGCATCAGGCTCCCTGTTGACCAAGATTTGGAAGGGGCTGCATGAGATGAAAGCCTTGGGCCTGATCGACGCCGTCCACACAAAGATCAACGGCGCCCAAGCGGAAGGCTGCTCGCCGATTTCCACCGCATTCAAGGCGGGGCGAGACTTTTTCAAGCCTGTGAAACCACAGACGATCGCCAAGTCCCTTGCCATCGGCAACCCGGCCGATGGGTACTATGCGCTCAAGGCGACCACCGAGAGTCAGGGATCCATGGATATGGTGACGGACGAAGAAGTAGTTGACGGTATCCAGCTGCTGGCCCAAACCGAGGGCATCTTCGCGGAGACAGCCGGAGGCGTCACGATCGGTGTGCTCAAGAAGCTCGTCAAGCAAGGGGTGATCAAGAAAGATGAGGTGACGGTGGCGTATGTCACCGGCAACGGCCTCAAGACCCAGGAAGCGGTGATCGATTCCGTCGGTCGCCCGGTACGCATTCAGCCCAGCCTGGTGGACTTCGAAAAGACATTTAAGATGGGAAAGAATGGTGGTGGTGACGCATGATCAAAGTTCGTATTCCAACTCCGCTTCGCCCCCTGACCAAGGGCCAGGGCGAGGTCGAAACCAAAGCCGGCAGCGTGGTGGAGATGATCGAGGTATTGAACAGCACACATCCCGGCATCAAAGATCGCCTGTGCGATGAAACGGGGGAGCTCCGTCGCTTCGTCAACATTTATGTCAACGAAGAAGACATTCGTTTCCTCAAGGGGAAAGACACCTCCCTCAAGGATGGAGACGAGGTTTCCATCGTCCCGGCGATCGCGGGAGGATAGCCATGGCCCATTTGCGTTTTCATATTCGATTTCCCGAAGACAAGATTCGTGAGCCGATTATTTATCAGATCGGGCGCGAATATAACGTGATCACCGATGTCCGGCGAGCCGACGTTCGCGACACCACCGGCTGGGCCGATGTGGAGTTCTCCGGTGATACTGCGGAGATCGAACGGGCCGTCGCCGGGCTACGCGCCAAGGGCTGTGTCGTCGATCCGATTGAACTGAACGTGGTGGAGTAGCTGCTTGTGACGTATCGCGGGTGAAGTCGGCTTCACGATTCACAAACGACGAGAGACGAATCAGATGGAACTCACCGAGAAACAAATCCAACGTTACAGCCGACACATTCCCCTTCAAGACGTCGGAGGAAAAGGCCAGCCGAAACTCAACCAGGCCAAGATCCTTCTGATCGGGGCCGGTGGTCTCGGCTCCCCTGCCGGTCTGTATCTCGCCGCGGCCGGCATTGGAACAATCGGATTAGTCGATGGGGATGTCGTCGACCTCTCGAATCTCCAGCGGCAAATCATGCACTCGACGGCGACGCTTGGGCAACCCAAGGTTGAATCCGGTCGAAAGACTCTCGCGGCGATCAATCCGGACATCGCTATCAACGCCTACCATCAGTTGGTCGATGCGGACAACATCCTCCCCCTCGTCTCGCAGTACGATCTCGTGCTGGACGGCTCCGATAATTTCACGACGCGATTCCTGGTCAACGACGCCTGTTTCTTTGCCAAGAAAACGTTGATCTCGGCCAGCATGTTTCGGTTTGAAGGCCAATTGACCACCATCAAGCCGCACCAGGGCTATCCCTGCTATCGGTGTCTCTATCCTGAGCCGCCTCCGGCCGGCTTGGTGCCCAATTGCCAGGAGGCCGGTGTACTGGGTGTCTTGGCAGGCACGATGGGAATCATGCAGGCATCGGAAGCCATCAAGGAAATCCTCGGTATTGGAGAAACGGTGGCCGATAAGCTGGTGATTTACGATGCCCTCGACATGAAATTCCGAAAGGTCAAACGTCCGAAGGATCCGGCCTGTCCTCTCTGTGGACCAAATCCGAGAATCAAGGATTTGAGCCTGGATTATGCCGTCAGCTGCACCATCTAGTGGATCATCGTGGCTGATTTGGTTATTCCACAGCAGATTCTCGACGACATCATTGCGCACGCCAAAGAACTCGCTCCTTACGAATGCTGCGGGCTTCTGGCAGGAACCACAGGCGTCGTCAGCCATGTGTATCGCATCAAGAATATCGTCGCGATGGAAGGCGCTCAACACCTGTCCTCGTTCGATTCGGCGAAAGCCGCGCATCTTGAGCGGCTGTCGCCCGAAGAGCGCGCGGAAATCGCCTTCGTCATGGACATGCAGGACTTCTCAGCCGCCAAGAAAGACATGCGCAACCAAGGTCTGGATCTTCAAGTCGTGTATCACTCCCATCCCCACGACCCGGCCCGTCCTTCGGTCACCGATATTAAGATCGCCACCGACTACGAAGAGATTTGGCCGAAGATCAATCTTTCGCTTCCCGCGTATCTCCTTGTCTCGCTCATGAATTCCGAACCGGACGTCAAGACCTATTGGATCAAGTCCGGCCACGTCACCCTCGCCACTGTCCTGATCCGCTGAGCCAGATTTTTACGGTTCACATCTTCGCAAGAATGTACTAATGTTGCCTTGGATCCTAACCAAGAGGCATTGCGCATGCGCGTTCGGCGGCGAGTATTCAGCTATGGTCTTTCCCTCGTGACGTCCTTGCTCGCGTCGATGCTGACGCCGGCCTTCGCTGAGGACCGAAGCTTCTACAGTCCCGTGATTTACATCGACAAGGAGCAGAATCAGATCCTCATCTCCACAAGCGGAAAAGTGTTCTACGTGGAAGTGCCGGAGATGGCGAAGCCGCACATCGACAAGCTGCCTATTTCCGGCCTTGTGGATTTTGTCGTCGAAATGCGCGGTGAGGATCAGCTTCCTCTGATCAAGACCTGGAAGGTGAAATCCGGCGAGTCCACTTGCATGTACTTCAACGGAAAGGAATGCAGATAAACTCGGTGAACGACTTGCCCTTCTGGCTTTGACTGCTCATCCAGGAATACCCGGCATTCCCGCACCTCTCCCGGCATCGGGCTACCTAGCCAACAGCAATCCGAAGTTTCGAAGCGGTCGTCATAACGGGAAATGTCCCGTCGAACCCCGGGATCACTCCTCCTTGTAACCGGCTGTAACCATTTTCAATCTTCATACGACTAGGAAACAGAGGGAACAATCGGGCATGGGATTGACGAATCCAACGGTTCGAACGGCGACAGAGATGTGTCCGGGATTGAGATGACCGACTCAGACGATGGTTTGTCAGCCGGGTAATTCTATCAACCGTCAGCATGCCAGACCATGACATACCGAAGTGATATGATGAGTGCTTATTCGCTTCCGACGAATGCGCTCAGTGTGGTGGGACTGCCGATGGCCGATGAATCGCTGCCAGTTCGGACAACCACAGACGACGAGGAGCTTCTTCGCCGTATCGGCCGGGGAGAAATCGATCACTTTGCCGATCTCATCAGCCGATACCAAAAACACGTTATTCGAATCGTCAGTCGGCGAGTCCCCACGGATCGTGTCGACGAAATCGCCCACGATGTATTTGTCAGAGCCTATATCGGGTTATCACAATTCTCCCGTTCGGTCGCCTTTGAGCATTGGCTCGCCGGAATCGCCGTACGCACCTGCTATGACTTCTGGAGAATGCGGAAGGGCGAGGCGCTACCGGTCAGCGCCCTGACCACTGAACATCAGCAATGGATGGACCGTGTATTGGCGAGCCAGTCGGACGACCAGTTTTGTGAACAGGCCCGGAGACGGGAAGCGGCAGAAGTGTTGGAGTGGGCACTTGAGCAACTCTCTCCAGAGAATCGCGCGGTACTGACCCTGGTCCATCTGGAGGGGTATTCCGTTCGCGAAGCGGCCCAGTTATTGGGATGGAGTATCATTAACGTCAAAGTCCGAGCGCACCGCGCTCGTCATGCGCTTCGCACGATCCTCATCAACAATCATTGGGAGAGCGACCATGTCGTCGGAAGATGAAAACTTGCAAAAGCTTGAGCGGGTCTTGTCCGAAGCTCATCAGGTTCGACACGTGCCGATTCTTAAACCAGGCTGGGCTGAACGGGTCATGCGCGACGTCCGTGCTGTCGACACCCTAGCGAATCCACACATCTACGTCGAGCGTCTTGTCTGGCAGACTGCCGCGTTCGCCGCCGCCGTTGCACTGATCGTGACAGTCTCGATCGTTGCCTGGTCGCAAGCCCCATTACACGAAGGGATGGGATTGTTGACGGAGGAATTTGAGTCTACTCCGCTGTTCTTCGAATAGCACGTCGTGAGGAGGAGGGTTGCGCCATGTCACGAGGCACGTTATGGGCAGGGCTGGTCGTCCTGTTCGGCGCCGGGATCCTTTGTGGAGTCGCCGGGAGTTGGTTCTATCATTCTTATGAACTTGATCGTCGGGGTGAGCGTGGGCCCGAGGCACAGCACGAGAGACTCATGAAACGCCTCACACACGAACTTTCGCTCACAGCTGCCCAGCAAGCCGATATCGAGCCCATTGTGACGCGGGCGCATGTCGCGATCTTGGAATTGAGGTTTGCGCACCAGGCGGAAGTGGAAGACATCCTGACTCGAGGGATGGCCGAACTGAAGGGAAAACTATCCGCAGAACAACAGATCCGATTGGATGGGATGTATGGGCAGTTGCAGCAACGTTGGCAGAAGTCTCGCGAGTATCTTGACCGCGCCAAGAAACGTCTCGCCTGGCTCCGTTCCTTCAGTCGTCGGAGTTAACGAGATTCGAAAGGCATGGGATATGGTATAGGTTGATATCTCTCAGCCTGCGCACAGCAGGGGCCTCCGCGATTCCTCCTCGCCGACGGTCATGACCCCAGCCCAACCGATCACGAAGGAGAGAACCAAACTCACTAACGGGGGAAAACGGAAGGAGGCTATTCTCCGCTGCCAGCCATGTCGTCGATGAGGGGTCGATTGATGTCGGTGCAACCAAGACACATCGTGTCGAACAGGGCTTCAAAATCCGCGACGAAATTCTTGGCATCCGGCAGTTTCTCGGCCACCACCTGATCGTGGCAGGTGTCGCACAGCATGATAAGGCCACGCGAGACTGCCACCGTTTTCCTTCCACCGCTTCCCATGAGCTACACCGATCCTTTTTGAAGAGCCACAAAAAAATCTTCGGCTTCGAGATCAATCCCGCATTGCGGGCATTCGTACGGTCGATCCGGTTCTGGAACGTTTAACGGGATACGATCGATTCTCCCTTGGCAGACGTGGTAGAAACGCCCGCGTGCGTGTTCGTCATCCAATGGATCACTCTCATACAGCAGCACCATCGATCAACCACCTCACGCTCTTCTACCGTGGAACGTATACCGCCCTTCTTCCAGAACTCTCGGCCTCAACTGCCGGGCATGTGAACTGCCGCGAGAGTGCCTTAGACCGGCAGATGTCCACATGATGAAGCTGGTTGCTCTCGATGGTATCAAAAGTCTCCGTGGAGGGACAAGGAGCTTAAATGCCTGGAGGAGGAGACAGACATACCAGAAGGCACAGGAGAAAACACACCCATGAAAAAAACAGGGACGGAGCTCCGTATAGGAACTCCGCCCCTGTTTCCATGACCGTGGGTGGGTGGCGCCACGGTCTGGGATGCCCGCGCGCTGGGCCTAGAGCCAGGTGACGCGCTCGGCGGGGCGAATATAGATGGGCTCCTCGACCTGAATGCGGGCCACTTCCTTGCCCGACTTGTTGAAGCCCAAGACCGTATCGTTGTACATCTCGAACCGCTTGCCGTGAATCTGGGTCTCGAAGACTTTCGGCCCGGGAATCACGTCATAGCGGAAGACGATCTGCTGGCTGGCCCGCCAGAGCTGCAACACGGCCAACAGTTCCCGACTCGGCACGAGATACTTTTCGATGGCATTGTCGACCCCGGGGCCGAACATCTGCCGGGCATAGCCGCGCGGCGAATGCCGCGGCGGAATGTAGTAGCCGTTGGGCTCGGTCCCCCATTGCGGATAGAGCGGGAGCGCCACTTGCTCGACCCGAATGGCATAGTACAGGGGGTGCCACCGATCCTCCGCCCACAGGCCGTCCTCCCCGATCCGCACCAGGCTCTGCATGCGAATCTTCCCGACGCAGGCCGCCATACAGCGGGTCTCCATCGGTTCGCCGCCGGTCAGCGGATCTTTCCCCTCAATCCGCGGATAGCAGGCGATACACTTTTCGCTGACCCGGGTCGTTCCGCGGTACATCGGCTTCTTATAGGGACACTGCTCAACACATTTCTTATACCCCCGGCAGCGGTTCTGGTCGATCAGGACGATGCCGTCCTCCGGCCGCTTATAAATCGCCTTGCGTGGGCAGGCCGCCAGGCACCCCGGATACGTGCAGTGGTTACAGATCCGCTGCAGGTAGAAGAAGAAGGTTTCATGCTCCGGCAAGCTGCTCCCGGTCATTTTCCAGGGTTCGTCCCGGGAGAACCCGGTCTTGTCGATCCCTTCGACCAAGGCCCGCATGGAGGTGGCGGTGTCTTCGTAGATGTTCACGAACCGCCATTCCTGGTCGGTCGGAATGTACCCGATGGCGGCCTGGCCCACTTTGGCCCCCGCATCGAAGATGGTCATCCCTTCGAACACGCCGTAGGGCGCATGATGTTTGCGGCCCACCCGCACGTTCCACACTTGCCCCCCGGGATTGACTTGCTCGATCAGTTGCGTGATTTTGACGTCGTAGAACTGCGGATACCCCCCATAGGGCTTGGTCTCCACGTTGTTCCACCACATGTATTCCTGCCCCTTGGAGAACAGCCACGTCGACTTGTCCGCCATGCTGCAGGTTTGGCACGCCAAACACCGGTTGATATTAAACACAAAGGCAAACTGCCACTTCGGATGTCGTTCCTCGTACGGGTACAACATCTTCCGTCCCAGGTGCCAGTTATAGACTTCAGGCATTGCGTCTCTCCTTTTCGTTCGGTCCGAGGGCGGGGACGCCTACGCGCCTCCCCCCTCCTGCCGGACGGTTAGACCTTGATTTTGATGTGTTCGCCTTTGAGCCACTTGATCATGAACTCATTTTCTTGCCCAGGCGTAAAGCCGGTCCGCACCGGTTCCCACGGCCCCCGGGCCCCGATCCCGCCGTCTTCCGCCTTCGTGATCCG
>CAZNBG010000096.1:0-4290 GCA_964570915.1 uncultured Nitrospira sp.
TCTCGTTCGAAATCCTTACGCCTGAACCCCAATCCTTCCATCATCGTCAAGAAGAGTTCGGGATGGGACTGTCCCAAGGATAGTCTTCCGGTTTCTTCCTCATAGATATTTTCGGCCAACATGTGACGGACTGGCAACGGCGGGTTCTTTCCAAGGATCCGAGCCAAGTAGACTGGAAAGTCTCGAACATAGACGGCGTACTCATGCTGAAAGTGAGTCTTGAGCCTGGATTTGGCGAGCCGGCCCGAAGAAAAATGTTCCCAGGCCCAGTGATGTTTGGTGTCCATGATATCGAGCAGAGCGTCAAGAAACGCGGATTTCTTCATGTGCGTGGACACGATATCTTGCCTTCTAGGGTCGTGCGTCGTTACAATTTGTGTTGAAAAGGAACAGTCGATGAATCCACTAACGATACAGAATCCCGACGAAATCCTGAATGTGTTGGCCGATGTCACCCTTCGCGGGACAGGTTTTACAACTGAGTCGTTGCTCGATTACGTGTTGGAAGAGGGATTTACCGAACCCATCTTCCTTAATGCCAGCGGTGAAGATCCTACCGCTTTCTTCAAGGGCCAACCGAACGCGTGGGCGATCTACCAAGTCCGTGAATGGAAACGCGTGCTCACCATTTCTGGGGGCCCAGGCAAAGAACGGCGTGCCCGAATCACGGAAACCCCGTGACGTGTGTTCGAGTGTAAAGCGATGAGCGGCAAAGTGCAATCAAGGGGCGGGTTTCAAGCATGAAGGAGCGGGTGGCAGGCGGCGCATGCGGCAGATGATCCATCTTACCAACGCGCAGGACGTCGGCGAGCTCGCGATGATCAAGAGCTTGCTCGATGGCAACCGCATCGCCTACATCGTCCATGGCGAACATGTCAGCAGCTTGTATCCGGGGATGCCGTTTTTTGTGAGCCGCATCTTGGTTGATGTGGCTGATCAAGTCCGTGCCGAAGTTTTGCTGAGCCGGCTCCGGCTCTCCATCCGCGAAGCATCCGCCTGAGGAGGCCGTACAAGCCTTTCCAGGTGGTTCTCGCTTCCCTTAAGCTCGACGAGCTGTGACCGGTACCCGCGCCTGCCGTTACGGCTGAAGTTTTGGGTGGGGTCTCTCTGTCGGAAAGTCGGGAGAGCGGCGCTCGCCGGATCCTTCGTACCATCCTCCGATGAGAATCCCCTCTTCAAAATAGAGATAACGGTGACGGACGACCGCCGCACTTTCCCAATCCTCGAATATCCATTCCTCTTGCCGTATGCCATCTTTGGTGAACGTGGTATTGATGGTCTGCGGCCCGCCCCACGATTGCAGCACTTGCTCCTTGCTCATGCCTACCATGACGCGGTGTTGTTCGATGTGCTTCCGAAAGTCGGGGTCACCCAGCTGAACGATCAGCGGCCAGACCACAGCCATGAGGACAAACAGTGCGAGACCGGCATAGATGATGATCCTCACCGGGCGGCGGCGAATAAACGACGGCTCTTCGGGGTGTGATTCGGGCGGAGCCGGCTGAAGGTCGGTGGTCATGATGTAACGCCGAAGCGGCGCATGCTAACAACGGAGTGTGACGGAGTCAAGGAATGGGCTGTTTTCAGTAATCAATTCCAAATCATACGCGACGCGATATACTGACAGGCATGTCCTCTCGAGGATGCTGGCGTATCGTTCTGCTCCGCTTGATCGTCGCTGTCATCGCTGTCTGGCAATGGGGAGCCGCCGGAGGCTACGCTGCGACCGTGTATTCCTACATCGACGATCAAGGGACCCCGGTTTTTACCGACTCGCCGGAGACGATTCCTGAAAAGTACCGCGCCAAAGTCAAGACTCACGAGCGTCCCGATGCGGTGAAAAAAACGCCCTCGATGGTGGACACGGTACGCGATACAGTCAAAGAACAGGTCAAAGGTTTCGGGGTTCACGTGCCCTCGGTCGATATGAAGTCTCCCAGCTGGACCCAGGAACCCATTCTGACCTATGCGGGTATCGCGGCGATGGTCGTGTTGTTCTTTTTGTATTTTGTCAAAAACAGTCCAATGATCAGGTTGTTGGCCATGGGGCTGCTGATCGTCCTTGCGATCGGGACTCCCGTGCTCATGTACACGAGCGACGGAGGTCCCATGGACACCATGAAGAAAAAGACCGCTGCATCGGGACAAGCTCAACAGGATCGCCTTCACCAAGTTCCGCAGTAAGTCCCATCGCTCTTCGCAGAATTCCGTCGATCACTCCGAATATTTGGGAACTGGAACGGTCCTGGCTCCTGGCTTATCGGGAGCCGGTCGCTGGGCGAATTGATCGGAGTAGGGATTGGTCATGGGCTCATGCGTGTGCCGCTGGCGCTGCGTCACCAAGGGAAGGCTTTGAGCGCTGATTTCCATGCGGTCGATCAGGGCGTCGGTTGTGAAGCGGTCGGGAAGACCCTGCATCGAGAATAACTGAAAGCAGAGGGTCCAATCGAGATGTTCCTTGCCGTGTTCTCTCACAATGAAACGGGCATCCGATGAGGGCTGGCCTTTGAACAACAGCACCCAAATGCTGGATCGAAAGGCCGGGCTGGCTGCATCGGCCGAAGGACGAAACTCCGGGATGATGGCCGGGAGTCTGCTGATCGGCACCGCCGGGGACAATTCGATGTCGACCAGCCGTACGATCAGCGGCCGGTTTTCCTCGTGATTGTTCGGATCGACCGTGTAGCTGAAGGAATAGCGGACGTCGATGCCCTCACGCTTGTAGAAATACACATCTTCACCGTTTTCGGGGGATACCAACTTGCTGAAGTACTTAGACCAATCGGCGATCGTGTAATAGGTGAAGACACGCAGCGCGGATTTTCGGTCCCGTACAGCCTGCGGCATACCGAGTTTGTCGTGCAGTTCCTTCTGGGAGAGCCCTAAAAACCCATCCTCGAAATAGGCCGCCGCAAACGTTGGAGAAGGATTTGCTTGAGAGAGGATCACGCAGAGAAGTAGCTTCAAGGCCGTAACTCGTGGGCAGGTCGAAAGACGCATACGTAAGCATCGTAGCGAGGCTCTTAAATTTATGTCAAGGAAAGGACGTCCGGCTTGCCCGCTCTGAAGACCTTCCAGTATGATCGTGAGTCGAGGGCCGGAGACCACTCAGTCGTTGAAAGGTGATCATGCCGATGCGTCACGAAAATTCCTTGGCCGCTCTGTTGCAAGAGCGCATCCTCATCCTCGACGGAGCAATGGGTACGATGATCCAGCAACGAAAGCTGGATGAGGCCGCCTTTCGCGGGGAACGATTCAAGGATTGGAAGAAGGATCTCAAAGGTCACAACGACCTGTTGAATCTCACCCAGCCCACCATCATTGAGGAGATTCATCGGCAGTATTTGGAGGCCGGTGCGGACATTATCGAGACGAATACGTTCAATTCGCAGGCGATCTCGCTGGCGGATTACGGGATGGACGCCCTGGGCTATGAATTGGCCAAAGCCGGAGCGGAGTGTGCCAGGCGGGCGGCCGTGGCGGTGCAGCAGGCGCAGCCGGGGCGGCGCTGTTTTGTAGCCGGAGCGATCGGACCGACCACAAAGACCTCGTCGATTTCCACCGACGTCAACAGCCCCGCATCTCGTGGGGCGACCTATAAAGAGCTCGTCAATGCCTATGACCAACAAGTTAGGGGTTTGCTCGACGGTGGCGCCGATCTGCTGCTCGTAGAGACCATCTTCGACACGTTGAATGCCAAGGCCGCGTTCTTTGCGATTCAGGAGGCGTTCGCATCCGGCGCACGCCGGGTCCCGATCATGGCGTCGGTCACGTTTATTCAAGCCGGCAGCAATCGGGGTGTGACCGGGCAAACCGTCGAAGCGTTCTGGAATTCCATCTCCCATGTGCCGTTGTTGAGTGTGGGAATGAATTGCGCGCTCGGCCCCACAGAAATGCGCCCCTTGATCGAAGAATTGTCGCAGATCGCACCGATCTACGTGAGCGCGCATCCCAATGCAGGCTTGCCGAACCCGCTGTTGCCGACCGGATTTCCCGAAACGCCGGAAACGTTGGCGCCCCAGCTGCGGGAATGGGCGGAAAACGGATGGTTGAACATTGTCGGGGGATGTTGCGGCACGACGCCGGCCCATATCCAACGGATTGCCGAGGCGGTGCGCGGAGTGAAGCCGCATGTGCTTTCAAGAGTCGAACCGTACACACGATTGAGCGGTCTTGAGGCCGTCACCATTCGGCCCGATTCGAACTTCGTCAATATCGGCGAGCGAACCAACGTGACCGGCTCGCCGGCCTTCGCGAAGCTGATTCTGGCCGGCGATTATGAGGCGGCGC
>CAZNBG010000096.1:4300-9324 GCA_964570915.1 uncultured Nitrospira sp.
GGACCCGGTTCGGGGCCGGGGCTAGTGAGGCGGGGCCGTCGGTGGAAGCGCACAAGGCCGGGGGCGGCGCGCAAATCGTCGATGTGAATATGCGCGAGGGCATGCTCGATTCCAAGGCGGCGATGGAGAAGTTTCTTCGCTTGGTGGCCTCGGAGCCCGATATCTGTAAAGTGCCCATCATGGTCGACAGCTCCAAGTGGGAGGTGCTGGAGACCGGCCTGCAAAACATTCAAGGCAAGGCCGTCGTCAACAGTATCAGCCTGAAGGAAGGTGAGCAGAAATTTATCGACCAGGCGACACTCGTCCGTCGCTACGGTGCGGCGGTGGTCGTCATGGCGTTCGACGAAAAGGGCCAAGCGGATACACTGGAGCGAAAGAAAGAGATCTGTGCGCGCTCATACAAGATCCTCACGGAGCACGTCGGTTTTCCTCCGCACGATATTATCTTCGATCCGAACATCCTGACTGTGGCGACAGGGATTGAGGAGCATAACAACTACGCCGTGAATTTCATCGAGGCGACGCGCTGGATCAAGCAGAATCTGCCGGGTGCGAAGGTCAGTGGGGGGATCAGCAATATTTCTTTCTCGTTTCGGGGCAACAACGTGGTGCGGGAAGCGATGCACGCGGCGTTCCTGTATCACGCCATCAAGGCCGGGCTTGATATGGGTATCGTCAATGCCGGTCAATTGGCGGTCTACGAAGAGATTCCCAAGGACTTACTGGAACTTGTGGAAGATGTGTTGTTCAACCGGCGGCCGGATGCAACCGAACGTCTGGTGACGTTTGCGGAAACCGTGAAGGCGAAAGGGAAAGCGGTTGTCAGGGACGATGAATGGCGTAAGGAGACGGTCGAGGAACGGTTATCCCATGCGCTCATCAAGGGCATTACGGATTACATCGAGCAAGATACGGAGGAGGCGCGCCGGAAGTATGCTAAACCGTTGGAGGTGATCGAAGGACCGTTGATGGCCGGCATGAACGTGGTCGGCGATCTGTTTGGCTCCGGCAAGATGTTCCTGCCTCAGGTCGTCAAAAGCGCGCGCGTGATGAAAAAGGCGGTGGCCTATCTCATGCCGTTCATGGAAGAAGAAAAGAAGCGGTCCGGTAATTTCCAGGCACAAGGAAAAATCTTGCTCGCTACCGTCAAGGGCGATGTGCACGACATCGGGAAAAACATCGTCGGCGTCGTGCTTGGCTGTAACAACTATGAAGTCATCGATCTCGGTGTGATGGTGCCCTGCGAGAAGATTCTCGCCGCGGCTCGAGAGAGCAAACCCGACATCATCGGCCTGAGCGGGCTCATTACTCCATCGCTCGATGAAATGGTCCATGTCGCGAAAGAAATGACGCGCGAAGGCTTTGATCTGCCGCTCTTGATCGGCGGTGCGACGACCAGTAAGGCGCACACGGCGGTCAAGATCGCGCCCTCCTACGAACCAGGTGTGGTCCATGTGTTGGACGCCTCGCGAGCGGTCGGGGTCGTGGGGAGTCTGGTTAGCCACACGCAGAAGCCAGATTTCGTGAAACGAGTGCGGGACGACTATGAGCGAGTGAGACAATCGCACCGCGAACGAGGCGAGAAACCGCTTGTCTCGATCGTTCAGGCGCGCGCCAACCGGTTCATATCGGACTGGGAGAAGGCCGATATTCCTTTGCCGTCGGCCTTGGGTGTTCGGGCGATCTCCGATCAATCGTTGGTGGAACTGATTCCGTTTATCGACTGGTCGCCTTTCTTCCACACCTGGGAATTGAGAGGGCGTTATCCGACAATCTTTGAGGATCCGACCGTCGGCCCCAAAGCCAAGGAACTGTACGACGATGCGCGGCGACTCCTCGACGAGATTGTTCAGAAGAGCCAGCTTAAGGCCAAGGGCGTCTATGGATTCTTTCCGGCAGCAAGCCTCGGGGATGATATCGAGATCTATCAGAATACGTCTCGCGAAACTGTACTCACGACGATTCATCATCTGCGGCAGCAATCGGAAAAACCGGCGGGCCAGCCCAATCTGTCATTGGCCGACTATGTTGCGACGAAGGAATCAGGTCGGCAGGACTACATGGGAGCCTTCGCCGTCACGGCCGGCATTGGGCTGGACGAACTGTGTAAACGGTTTGATAAGGATCATGACGACTATAACTCGATTATGGCCAAGGCCCTCGCGGATCGGTTGGCCGAAGCGTTTGCCGAATTTCTCCATAAACGGGTTCGAGAAGAGTGGGGGTACGGCTATACGGAACAATTGACGAACGACGATTTGATTCGTGAGCGATACCGTGGGATCCGTCCGGCACCCGGGTACCCGGCATGTCCGGATCATACGGAAAAGCGGTTGCTCTTTGATCTCTTGTCGGCGGAAAAGCACACCGGGATTATCCTGACTGAAAGCTATGCCATGTTGCCCGCCGCAGCAGTCAGCGGGTTCTATTTTGCCTATCCGGACGCCAAGTATTTTGCCGTGGGCAAGATCGGGAAGGATCAAGTCGAAGACTATGCCCGCCGCAAGGGGATGGACCTCCGCACCATCGAACGCTGGCTCTCGCCCAACCTCAACTACGAACCGGCCTGATGTTCCTCACGAACATCGACAGTCCTTAGACCACAGATAGGTAGGAACCCATGTGGATATACCGCGCCATATGCCCTGTAGTCTGTCGTCAGTGAGATGGGCGTCACATTTCATACTTGAATAATTCGGTAGGAGAGTGGCTTACTAGCGGCTCATTGGCAGAGGTCACGCCATCCCCTATGGACGCGTTGGAGTCCGTCTTGCGATGAGGGTTCGATGACGGCCAAATTTCTGATCGTAGACGATGATTCCGACATCATCGAATCGCTGAAGAACCGTCTCAAATGGATTGGGCACGAGGTGGTGACGGCCGCGGACGGCCATGCCGCTCTCGAGGTCGTCGAAAAAGAATCCCCGGATCTCATGCTCCTTGATTTGGAAATGCCCCATGTGTCAGGCCTCGATGTGCTCGCTCGGTTGGCTGCATCACACAACCAAAAGGAGAAACTCAAACCCTTTCTGAATGAACCCGTTGTCATCGTTATGACGGCGTTCGCCACGGTGAACAGCGCGGTCGAAGCCATGCGGCTCGGCGCGTTCGATTTTTTGACCAAGCCGTTCAAGATGGACCATCTCACCGTCGTCATCGACAAAGCGCTTGCCAACCTGTCACTCACACGTCGGCTCGAGACCTTGACCGGAGAACTCGACAAGGCCTATGAGGTCGTCATGGGAAAAAGCCCCGCCGTGAAGAGTGTGGTCGATACCGCTCGCCAAGCGGCTGGTTCGTCGGTCACGGTATTATTGTTGGGAGAAACCGGGACGGGGAAAGAAGTCATTGCCCGCGCCATTCATCGGTGGAGCAGCCGGGCGTCGAAACCTTTCATGGTGGTTAATTGCGCGGCGATGCCGGAAAACCTACTCGAGAATGAGCTGTTCGGGCATGAAAAAGGGGCGTTTACGGGCGCCACGACGAGAGAGCTCGGGAAGATTGAAGCGGCGGACGACGGGACCGTATTTCTCGATGAGATCGGGGACCTGCCGCTCGCTCTTCAAGCGAGACTGCTGCGTGTGTTGCAGGACCAGGAGTTCCACCGCATCGGCGGGCACCAGCATGTACGTACCAATGTACGATTTATCGCGGCGACGAACCGAGACCTCCAAGCGGCCGTCCGAAACCAGACGTTTCGTGCAGATCTCTATTTTCGATTGGATGTGATGACGCTCACGATGCCGCCACTTCGAGAGCGGGCGGACGATATTCCCGAGCTCGTTCAGCACTTCCTTAGTCGACACGCCGTCACGGTGCGCAAGCGAGGGATGACGATCAGCTCGGAGGCGATGGCCTGCCTCTCAAGCTATGGCTGGCCGGGTAATGTGCGGGAGTTGGAAAATGTCCTGGCTCGCGCCGTCATTCTTTGTCCGGACGAGGCGATCAGGCCGGCTCATCTCCGCCTGTCGTCGCTGCAGCCGTACGAAGGCAATCACGTGAGTGAGGACGCGTCAGGTTCGTTGTATTACGATGCGATGGATCGGTGTAGCCGAAAACTGATCGAAGAAGCCTTGAGCCGTGCCGGATGGAACCAGACAAAAGCCGCGAAGGCTCTCGGAATCCAGCGGACGTACCTCACAAAATTGTTGCGGCAAAAGGGCATATCGGGCCATCCTCCCCAGAACCATTAACGGGGCTCGGTTAGTGCCCAGATGGTCCCGGCAAGCCGAGGTTGCCGACCGCTGAGGAACGTCTCGACAGGAGAACCGGCTCCTCGTGATCGGCCGAGCATGGGTTGGGCTCAGTCCATTTGGCCAAGGTGAAGAAGAAGCAGGCGCCTCGCCCCATGACGCTTTCCGCCCACAAGTGGCCTCGATGAAGTTCGACCAAATGTTTGGCGATCGGTAGGCCTAACCCGGTTCCACGCGTCTCAAGGGGGACGTGCTCCGACCGGTAAAACGGTTCGAAGATTCTCTCCGTTTCCCCGTGCGTAATTCCACATCCTGAATCTTGGACGGCGATGCGGATAAAGCCGTCGTCGGTCGGTTGGCCTGTGATCCGAATACTCCCGTGGTCCGGCGAAAATTTGACGGCGTTATGCAGGAGATTGGTCACGATTTGATGAAGCTTCGCAGCGTCTGCTTCGACAAATGGAAGTGTCGGGGGAAGGTGCACTTCGAAGAGCAACCTTTTTCGTGCGGCCAGAGAGTGCAACCCGTCGATCGCCTGACTGACGACAACCACCGTATTGACCGCGCAAAGATTCAACGTGGTCTCGCCGACCTCAATCTTAGACCGGTCAAGCAACTCCACGAGCAAATGCTGGAGGCGCCCGATGTTCACTTGGACACGTTCGAGTGTCTTCGCCTGTTCCGTTGTCAACGGGCCATCGACGCCCATCAGGAGGTTCTCGATGCGGCAGGTAATCGAGGTCAGTGGAGTCTTGATTTCGTGGGAAGCCGTAGAAACGAAGAATGATTTCCGTCGATCCAGTTCCCGAAGTTTGCTGTTTGCGCGCCGAA
>CAZNBG010000097.1:0-9225 GCA_964570915.1 uncultured Nitrospira sp.
GGTTGAAGCGGGAGATCGATTTGCCGCCTATGCAATGGTCGGGAACTGCACACCGCCGGCACTACGACCTTCGGTCCTGACGTGCGTCAAACGAAGTTTGTGTTTGTGGCTGAACTATCGCGATGCCGTCGCCAAGGCCTGCAACCTCACCAAACCCCAATGATATGGTCCTTTCTCCCGTTGTATGTGCTATTGATCACCATCAGTCATCTATCGTCTGCTGACGGCACAGAAATTCCTCGAGACATGGTCTTGATTCCTCCCGGAGAGTTTACGATGGGGACTCCCGAGGGGAGCGACGGCTTTCCTGACGAACGCCCGGAACGTCGTGTCCACCTCAGTGGATACCTACTCGATCGGTACGAGGTGACCAACGAGGCCTATGCCGCGTTCGTCGAGGCGATGGGGCATCGCTCTCCGGCGAATTCGAACCAAGCCGCGACGGTGTGGGCACACGATCGGCCTCTGTCCGGCATCGAACACCATCCCGTCGTCAACGTCAGTTGGGAAGATGCCGACGCCTATTGTCGCTGGGCTGGAAAGCGCCTGCCTACTGAAGCCGAATGGGAAAAGGCGGCACGCGGAACCGATGGCCGGCGCTATCCGTGGGGAAACGACTGGGACCTTACCAAAGCCAATAGCGCCAGCTACTGGGCAGAACGAACGATCGAATTCAACAGCGGAGCGGAGTGGGAGGCCTTCTGGATCAGGGGCGACGGAGCCCGACTGGCCAAAGAAAAAGGCATACAAGGAGAAATCCTAACGACGCCGGTGGACCGCTTCCCACAATCGGTCAGCCCGTACGGTGTATTCGGCCTGGCCGGCAATGCCGCGGAATGGGTGCAGGACTGGTACGATCCAAACTATTACCGCCATGCACCTCTCAGCGATCCTCAGGGCCCGAGCCGAGGAGCAATTAAAGGCATGCGCGGCGGGTCATGGCTGAAACCGGCAGCAAGCCTCCGAACGAGCGATCGTGATTGGGGAACGATGGATAGCCGTCCCAGCGGGACCGGGTTTCGCTGCGCAACAGACGCGCATTAACCGATGCGCTCAGGACGCTTGTGGATTCCTCAAAACAACCTCTACGTGGTCAATCCTCACCACGGGCATGATCAGGCCAACGCCTTCCTCGTCGTGCGAGAAGTCGTAGATAATCGACTCGGACGGGCTCAACGCACCGGCCATTACGACGATCACCCGCACCTTTTCATGCCTGGCGAGACGCTGGCTGATGAGATCGGCGACGGTCTTGTCCGGTCTTACACGAAGATTGCTCGGCAATTCCTCAGGCTTGAAACGAACCATTCCCCAACTTGTTGAAGTGAACTCAGGCCCGACCGCCACCCCATACCCCTTGGCCTCGGGATCGAATTGCGACAATTCTCCGGTCCACACGAATGCCACGCGCCGATTCAGAGACGGGTTCCCTTCGCGAGTTGCATCCCGCTCACGGTTCAGGTTGAACAGCCGCTCGTCATGGCCTGGATCTTGACAAACACATCGATATGGGCGGAATCATGAGGGCAAGAGCAATATACCGCAGCCCAATCGGGAGGCGCTCCGTCCAACGCCGTCAGAAATGCCTCGATGGCGCTCCGTTCGAACAAGAGATGAGTACCCGAGGGTAAAAGCGAATCGAGTTGCGTCAGGGGAATCATTTTCAGGGGATGCGGTCCCACCGTATCTTCCGAGCGCACTGCAGCCGGCAGGAGGATCAGACTAGATACGCACAGGAGCGAAAACAGAGACGCGGGCAGCCTACTCAACAGGAGCGCGAGCAAGCAGTTCATCGTAAGAGGCCCTCAAAGCCATGACGCCCGAGTGTTCGTCAGTGAGCACTCCGGCCTCGATAAGGACCGCCAGCCGAGGGGCGGGATTCAGTCGCCGAAGGCCGGATTCAGTCAGGCCGTCAGCGGTCAGCGCCTTACCATAGATGCCGAGCCATGAGTCCGTCACGGCGCGCAATCCCGCATCCGTCGATTTCATGCGGCCCAGTCGCACTTGTTGCAGCAGCTTGATCAGAGGATCGGATTGCGAAATAGTCGAGATCGCCTGTTGCAGCGCCTGCTCACCCGCCATGCTCATCGCTCAATTCATCGAACAGGCGCCGGGTCCTCGGGGATCCCCGCAACTGCCGCAGGCACCTGACCCGCTCGACGAAGCCCAGCCACCTGTGGCCCCCACTCCAAAGGAAGAAAACTGCTTGTCGAGTTCGGTCGCCTGGCACTTGGGGCAGGCCGCCGCCGTCGATCCATGGGTCAGCATCTCAAATCGATGATTGCATTCACGGCACACATATTCGAAGATAGGCATACGTTACGACTCCTTAGTGTGAGCTGGTATTATAAAATCCCCTCAGCTGAATCGCAACGACAGGACTCCATGTATCAAGAAGAAAAATCTTTCATCCTTCGCTTCTCACTCGAGACTTCGTTTCCTGACGACTATCCCGGCGACGAAGATGAGCACGCATGGGTACGAGAGTGGGAATCTCGCATCAAACCGCAACTGGTCAAGGCGGTCTTCGAGTCGCTCCGTCAACATGGCGGGTGGGCGTCCCACATCCGTAACCGAGGAATATCCCCGGCGGATGAGATCGAAGTTGTCTTGACGAGAGATTTTTCCAAACCTCTTCCATTGTCATTCGAACGATGATAGCCCCAGCGGACATCGGCCTCTATATCCATGTCCCCTTCTGCCGCCGCCGCTGTCACTTTTGCGCCTTCTACCTGGAAATCGCGCAATCCGACCGCATGGCCCTGTTTCGCTCCGCCCTGGTCCAAGAGATTGTGCTCTATGGCCGGCAAGAGTTTCTGAACGGTCGCTCCCTGCAAAGTATCTATTTCGGCGGCGGGACGCCGACGTCCCTTCCCGCCGATCACCTGGCCACGCTTCTGAATCTGATTCGAGACACCTGGCCGACCAGTCCGATGGCGGAAGTCACAGTGGAAGCGCACCCATCTTCCGTCACATTCGAAGATCTTTCGGTCTTGGCTGATGCCGGATTCAATCGGATCAGTCTCGGGGCGGAATCGATGAAGGACCAGGATTTTGCGCCCATTGGACGTTTTGGACGGGTTCAAGACACGGCAACGGCCCTTCAGGCCGCGCGCCGCGCCGGCTTTACGAACATCAACCTCGATCTGATGTACGGGCTACCGGGTCAGTCGCTGAGGGATTGGACGAATACGATGGAATTGCTCCTGATGCTTGAACCCTCGCATATCTCTTGTTACTCGCTCACCATTGAAGAAGGAACGCGGCTCGCTCACGACGTGGCGCGGAATCTCGTCGTGCCGGCCGATGAGACGCTTCAGACCGACATGGAGTCGGCGGCAGAAAGCTTCCTCACCGAGGCAGGATTTTCGCGCTACGAGATTTCCAATTATGCCAAGCCTGGATTCGCCTGCCGGCACAATGTGCTCTACTGGACCGGTGGTGACTATCTGGGACTCGGTCCAAGCGCTCAGTCCTATCTCGATGGAGCCAGATTTGGAAACGTTGCGAACCTCGAAGCCTATGCGGATATGCTGAGCACCCAGCGTCCGCCGATGACGGATCACACAATACTCTCCGCCTCCGCGCGTCAGAGAGATGCGCTGGTGTTCGGGTTGCGCCTCATTCGCGGTGTTCCACGAAAGGCAATCCAAGATGCGGAGCGAGAGCTTCAGATCGACGAACTCGTGAAGCATGGATTGCTCGATTCGGATCGTGATCGAGTTTGGCTCACTCCGTTGGGACGGCAATATGCCGATACCGTGGCGGAGAAGCTCTTCTGATGGAGTCACATGACCTGACGTTTCATGTGTCCGGCAGAGGCTTTCCCGATCGCCCCGGCAGACGTGGATGAGCTCTTCCCGGATTGACAAGACACTCGCAACCGGGGGAGACTATGATGACCTATTGGAGAGAACGTTATGCCGGTAAATATGGATCCGACAAAGAAACGTCGCCGTTCTCATCCGACTACGGCGGCGGCTTCTCAGGATACGCCCACACGCGCAGCATCGAAACCGCCAGCCCAAACCTTTGGCGCAGAAACCGCGGAGGATCGAGAAAAGGATTTGGCCGACGCCGAGTTAAAAAACCTATGGGATGCCACCGAAGTGATTGATATGGACAAGGTCTAAGCCTCTGCATCACATCCAGCGACGTAGAGTTGAACTGTATCCGCCAGGCTGCTAAAAGCTCCGCTCCATGCCGACACCTTCCACGCCACAGACAATTCCTGAAACCACTGAAGATGTGCAAACCGGTTCGGGAACCGGGTTCGAGTCGCGCGTCGTCGTGTACAACTGCGATTGCCATACCTATCAACAAGTGATCGAACTCTTTTGCCGATTTATTCCCGGCATGAGCTCGACTAAAGCATTTGAGTTGGCGTGGCGTATCGATCACGACGGAGAAGCGATTGTCTTCACCGGATCGACGAAACAGGCAGATGATATTGCGGCAAAACTCGCAGGGGGGGGACTAAGGGTGGCCGTGCAGTAATCTACCTTCTTCCCTACTTGTGCTTGGACTTGCCCTTGTCTGCTTTACTTACGGCTTTTGTCGATTTCTTCTGGGCAGGTTTCACCGAAACTGAAGCCGTAGCCGCTTTCTTCACCGTCGCCGACGCGGTCGATTTCGCCTTTTTCTCCTGTCCCTTCGACTTGCTTCCATGTGAGTTCTTGACGGGAACCATATACATAGATGTTTTGTTGACCTTTGCCAGCTGATCTCCGCTGAGCACACGCACTTGATAGAGCTCAAACAGTTTACTGATGGCTTTCGTATCGCCTCGCCTTGCCGCGTTCAATAATTTGCGGCGTTGGTTCATCTCTTCTTCTTCGGTATGCGAAGCAGCTCGTCGTTCCATGCCCACCCTTTCTCAAAGACTGACGGCTGATCGGGGCTCCTACCCACACCCGACCAAAAAAATCGTCGAAGTATATCAGAACTATACGTTTTTTGGAATATCGAATATCAGGCCTCCGCACAACGCGTCGTGGCATTCGGAGAAACGCGATGCCGTTCAATCAGGGGATTTCACTATTGAGCAACACGACGGGCATCGGTATAAGTATAGGGGCTTGATACTTTAGCTAAGAGGAGATCCATCATGGAACAGACACAAGAAGCATCGACTGTAGCCGATGACCCGCAAGCTCGCGCAGTCCTGCGCAGAGCATTCGAATCGACCGCCCGGTGGCCGAAGGACTTTCAGGGGTTCACAGCAGATCTCACCGTGAATGTGAACGGACAAGAGACCAGCGGCTCGGTCCTCGTCAAGAACCCCCGCGAAGTGTCCGTTCAACTGGCCGACGGTGAGACTCAGAAGTGGGCGCAAGAGCAGCTGGGCATGATCGCGGTCCATCGCGGACCGCGGAGCTTCGAAGAGTCCGATGGGAAGTACTCACTCACGATGGAGGAAGACGGCCACCCATTCGGCGCCAAGCTGAACATCCACGGCTCCAATTCCTTCTACCGCATCAAAGACAATCGCATTACGCAGATTAATCGCAAAATGGCCCATCCCGGCATGAATCCGTTCGCCTTTACGATCAATGTGGAAGAAAGCGCGGTCACGCAGGACCAGAAACATCTCACGACCAAGTACACGGTCTATTACTATTCACCGACTGACGGCAAACTGACCAATGTCGATAGCTTCACCGACACCCATGTGCGTATCGGCGCATGCGACCTGCCGGCGACGAGACGGATCATTTCTTACGAGCACGGACAGGTCGTGGTCAAGCACCTCACGTTTAAGAACCACAAGCTGCTCTGATGATGGATTTGCGGAAAGACTTTCCCCGCAGCATGCGATTCACGTTGGCAGGCTATGCCCATCTCGCGCGCATGATCGACAAATGTCGCGCCGTGCTTGCCGGCACGGAAGGCGAGTACATCTATCCCTGCCCAATGGACGAACGGCTCATGGAGTTTGCGGGAATCACCAGCGGACAATTTACGGCCGCCGTTCAAGCCAATCCTGCCGACGAAGGAGTCGTGGCGTGGTTTGAGCAGACGGCACGGCCCCACACATCCGCTGAGTTGGCAGAATGGAATCAGACACTGCTGGCGCGCGGACCGAGTTCCTCTGCGAGTGCGGCCAGGTTCAACAAATACCGTGACGCCATCGATCCATCACGGACCGACATCACCGCGTGGTCGGATTTGCAAGACTTGGAAGAAGGACGGGCCGTTGCCACGCAAGCGAGAGCGATTCAGTCCATCACGAATCGGTGACCCTTCCCGTCCGCCGAACGATGACGGCCTATTTCATTCTCTTACGCCTGATCCCTATTCCTCTCCGGAACGCGGCGTCCGTTGGCAGCATCGTTGGGCTTGCCGCTTAGGTGTAACAGGCACCTTCGTTCTTGCCGCTCGATCATTCGATTTTCTCCCAGAATCCGCGCCGGTTTGGGATGTTCGGAAACACAAGCTGCCCCTCGTAAATCGTAAACGGCTGGGCGATGTGCTCTTGTCCTTCTAACAGCAGCTCAAGAATCTTCCCTTCACTTCTCCACACACCAGGCGTCATCGGCGAGCGGCTGGCAGCCGTCACGATCCAGTTCTCCAACGTACCGTCGGCATGTAAGACCAAATGTTCATCCTTTGGCTGTTCGAACACGATGGTCGTCTTGCGCCAGTGCCCCACGAGGATGCGCGCGTTCTCAGACCGCGGGGTGCTCGACGGTGCAGCTTCAAGCCCAGCCGGTGCCTGGACCATCAAGACCGGTGCCCTTTCCGAAATTGGTTCAATCTCTACCGCTCGTGCAGAAGCAGCGGCTCCCGTGATCACTAATGCCGCCACGAACGACATAATGCCAACCCGTTTGGTGTTTTGCTTCATGACAGAACCTCCTGATCGACATCAGTACGTGAGCGCCACATACTTGCCAAGGTAGGTCGGGTGTTCCGCCTGTGCCACCATGAAGTGCGCCACATCTGTACGGGAAATAGCCCCGACGCGCATCCCTTCCACTAGATTGTCTAGTACACGATAACGGCCCGTCATGGTGCCATTGGTTAAGCGGCCCGGGCGGACGATTTCCCATCGCGAATAGGCCCCGGCGATCAGTCGTTCCTGCTCACCCTTGTCCGCATAGACGGCCTTGAGCAGCAGCGTAAACAAGATCTTCATTGGGAGAGCGTTGTAGGTCCAGCTCTCGCCTGCACCAAACCCAGTGAGCACCAGAAGCGTCGCGGAGGAACTGGTTTCCTGTAAGACTTGAAGGAGGAGGCGTGCCGAATCGGAGAACATGGTGGTGGCCAGGGGACTTTTTGTGCCGAGAGTCACGTGGATCACCTCGGCTCCCGCCACTACGGCTCTGAGGTCGTTGAGGTTCGTCGCACTACCCTGCACCCTTCTCAGATTGGCGTGATCCGGGAGTGGAACGACCCGCCGCGATAAGGTGCTCACCTCATGACCCTTCTGCAGGGCGAGACGCGTCACCTCGAGCCCGATACCGGCCGAGGCTCCGATAATGGCGATCTTCATGTTCCTGGTCTCTGTTGAAATCTGCGGAATTCTGCAGTCCCTCCATCTTCATGAAGGAACAACAGATGGGCCCATTTTACTTTTTCGAGAGAGGCAGGTCTATGGCAAGGTGGAGCGCGAGCAGCCAGTACTGAGCGCCGTCTGCGAGCGCCTGTCCGATAGTGAGTTGGGTACCGCTTGGATCTGCGATTCGAACGTCTCGCATACCATCATGACGATCGCCGATCGGAACCACGATTTTGGCTCCAACGCACTGAATCTGGGCGTCGCGCGCCTCGATGCCGCGTACACTGAAGTAGATCCGGGACTGTTTACAAATCTTAGAATCGATCGAACGTCATCACCTTGCGGTCAATGCGGTATTTAATCCTCGCCTGGCAACCGGCAATCACGGTCGTCTGGTCAGACGGCCCTGACGCCTTCTCGTTCAAGACAAAGTTAAAGATCTGTGTCTTCGGTCCTGGCACTAAGGGTGTTGATGAACGACGTAACGGGTTGAAGCCGAAATCAGGGAGAGGATCACGCTCAAAAAATTGCATGCTTGGCTCAACGAGGGTTGACTGCGCGCTGATTCCCCTGTGGCCCCACGAGAATTGCCTGATCACCTTTTCCCCGTGTTTGGCGGCGCCAAACTGAGCCTCTCTCCTCCGTCCATCAGGCGAGTCCCAGCGCAATGTGATGTCATTTTTCCCACGGATATCACAATTGGAAAGCATAGCAAACCTCAACTGACTGAGCGAGACGTCGTAGAGCGGGATGATTGTGAAGTCTTTGCCGGATGAGAAGGATTGCCCATTGGAAACCAACTCGCGCACAGTAATATCCAGATGCATAGATCGAGACTTCCCGTCCCCTTCGGCTTCGTGATGAAGAAAGGTCAGACCAGTGGCAGGATTATAGGTCTTCGTCTGGCGCTGGGTTTGGGTCGGAGAGATATACGCAACGCTAACCTCGACGGGAACCGTCACCGGGAGATTCGGGGGGATGCGCAGATTCACGGAGACGCTTTTCGACGTCACCTGGATTGCGTTTCGGACCGCGGTGAGACTAGCAGTCGGCGCGATCACGCGTGCAGTGGCATCGGGCACGACAGACCCCGGCAGGACTCCTCGTTCCTGAGTGTCAACACCCTCTGGTGTCGAACTTGCCTCTTCACGGCTCGTGTCAGCCGTGGCTGGCGATGCCGATTCTTCGGCGAATGTCATCGAGAGGCCGCACAGAAACGTGGCGCCGTATACCAGCGCTACACCGACCAGCCTCCCATGCTGACACCGCACGATGTCAGTCATAAAGGACCTCCTGTTGATCGTTCAGCCCCGGCATTGAGGTCAGGTTGACGTACCCCCTCTCTTAGCACTCGAGCCTTGTCAATGACGGCACGCCGGGGGTTGGCCATGCATCCGTCGTCGCCGGGACAAGATGTCGTCAGACGCTGCTGAAGACTCACCTTTTTATGGCCAAGATAAGAACGCCGCTTGTGACCATCAGAATTCCAAGCCACTCTCGACCCGAAGGGCGTTCATTAAGAAATGTGAACGCAAAGATGGAGACGAGCACGAGACTGAATTTGTCCACCGGGGCGACCTTTGACGCATCGCCTACTTGGAGTGCTCGGAAGTAGCAGACCCACGAGGCGCCCGTGGCTAGACCGGACAGAATCAAGAAAGACCAGGTTTTGGGAGACAGTTGTAAGGGGTTCGTCCACTTTCCTGCTAAAAACACGAAGCCGC
>CAZNBG010000098.1:0-9211 GCA_964570915.1 uncultured Nitrospira sp.
AGGGGGGAGGCGTGCATTACGGATGTGGAACGGGAATTCTCAAATTGCGAGAAAGTCACGTTGGAGGCCGGCAAGGGTGAGCGTGACGAAGTTCGAATCGAGCGGAAAGAGCAAGCCATTTATGCTCGTGAAGAAACGCAGAAAGCCCCCGGAAAAGAGATCGGGGCGGATTTCATGATGAAGGGTACGATCGCCACCATTCTTGACGAAGTCGACGGAACCAAAGCGGTGTTTTACCAGGTGGATCTTCAGATGATCGATCTGGAGAACAATGCCAAGGTTTGGTATGGACAGAAGAAGATCAAGAAGGTGGTGGAGAAGCAACGCACGGTCTTTTAGGTTCCGCGGACGCTGTTGAGCCCACTCTTCCCACGCTTCGTCCACAGTGGTTCGGTGCGGGTGCGCATTACTACCTCAATCTCGCTGGCGCTGTCCCTTGCCGTCCTCGTTCTCTTCACCGGCTGCGGTCCTGCGGTCAACCGGTACCTCCTTATCGAACAAAGCCTCATGGCCGGTGATCCCCAAGGGGCGGCGGCGATTGTCGAGCAGACCCAGAAGGAATATGGGGCGAAAGGGCGGCTATTATACGAAATGGATCGCGGCATGGTGCTGCAGTTAGCGGGCCAGTATCAGCAAAGTAGCGACGTGTTCGAGCGGGCCGAAGAGGAAGTTGAACGACTCTATACCAAAAGCATCCGTTCGGAAACCGCCGCCTTCCTCACCAATGACAACGTCTTACCCTACGAAGGAGATGCGTACGAGCATGTGATGATCAACGCGGTCAACGCCCTCAACTATGCGGCACGGGGACAACTTCAGGAAGCACTGGTAGAGGTGCGGCGTATCGATCACCGTCTGAATGTGTTGGGTGACAGAGTCACGGATGCGGGCAAATACCGCAATGACGGGTTCGCTCGGTATCTCAGCGGCATCTTGTACGAGGCGGTCGGGGACCTCAATAACGCATTTATCGCCTATCGCAATGCGTATGAGGCCTATGGCGCCATGCGAGGATGGTCGAGAATGTCGTCTCCTCCGTCCTTACGGGGGGATCTCTTGCGCACCGCGGAGGCGCTCGATTTGACGACGGAGTTCGAGTCCTACAAGCAAGCATTCCCTGATGCGGCGTGGCAGCCGCTCGCATCCCTGGAGCAACTCGCTCAAGTCGTGATGATCAGCTATAATGGGCGCGCTCCACGAAAAGAGGATCTGTACTTGGATCTCCCCATCGGTCTGGATGCGCTGCAGTTGGTCTTGATCAATCGTGGGGTCTTCCAGTCTCCCTATCCGCGAAATCGCGCAATGGACAGCGTGCTTTATGGGCTCAACGGGCGGGTCGTCCGTGTTGCGCTCCCCAGATTGGTCCCGCAAAAAACGCGGGTAGCGTTTGAAAATGTAATGCTGACCGATTCGGCCGGCCATTCGGTCACGGTGCGATCGGAACTTGCGCAGAATGTGACGGCTCTCGCCGAGAAGAGCCTTTCGGAGCGTTTGCCGGGGATCACCGTGAAGGCTGTCGCTCGAGCGGCCACGAAATTTGCGATCGCGGAAGGGGTGACCAGGGGAGCTCAGCATGCTGCCGGCAAGGATGCCGCTCCATGGGTCGGACTTCTGGTTGAGTTGTTGGCCAAGGGGTTGGCCGTAGCGTCTGAGGAAGCCGACAAGCGAAGTTGGCAGACCTTACCGGACGAAATTCATGTCGCCAGGGCATGGGTACCACCGGGTCAATACCGAATGTCCATTCGGCCGTCGGGGTCGGGCGTGGCCATGGGACAGGATGGACAACCGGTATCGCTGACGGCCGGGCAGACGATGTTCATCGTCAAGCGTGTGATGCAATGATGTACAATCGCGGATCAGCCTTCGGACAAGACCTGGCCGTCGTTCTCAGTCTGTGTTGCCTCATGTCCATATCGACGGGATGTACGGGGTTGACCGGAAAGGGGAAGCCGGAGTGGGTTGAGGGCCGGAGCTCGGAGTACCCACCGGCTCACTACTTGACCGGGGTCGGCCAAGCCGACAATCGGAACAGCGCAACAGACCAGGCTTATGCGGCCGTGGCCCGCATCTTCAAAGCGGAAGTCGCCGCACAGGCGAAAGACTGGGAATCCTATCTCGTCGTTGAGAATCGCGGTGTCTCCAACGCCGAACGGCGGTTGGCGATCGACAATGTGACGAAAGTCTCGACCGACAAAGTGCTCGAAAATGTGAGCATCATGGATGCGTGGTACGACACGAACCAAGGAATCCACTATGCCTTGGCCGTGATGAACCGTTCCCAGGCCGAGGCATCGTTAATGGACAAGGTCTCGACGTTGGATCGCGCAATCGACGCGGACGTCGCGGAGTCCCGGCAGGCAACCGACAAGCTTGCCAAGGTCCGTGCCCTCCGGCGAGCCGGTCGCAATTTGGTCCTGCGCGAGGTCTACAATACAGATTTGCGTGTGATTCGCGTGAGTGGGCAAGGAACACGGTCCGCCTATGGGGTGAATGAATTGTCCGGCGAGTTGGAGCAATTTCTTGCCACGAATCTGGTGCTTGCGGTACAAGTGTCGGGCGATCATGCGGAGCCAGTTGGACGGGCACTTGCGGAAGGGCTTGTTCGTGAAGGACTACATGTGACGACCAAGACGGAACGCGGGGAGAGTGGGTCCGCCGAATTGATCGTCCGAGGCACGGTCCGGCTTTTTCCCATTGAGGTGAAGGATCCGTACTTCAAGTATGTCCGATGGTGCAGTGATTTCGAGATTGTGGATCCAGTGGCGCAGCGGGTTGTCGGGGCAGTGGCACGGGGTGGAAAGGAAGGGCATCTGACGGAGCGCGAAGCGACCGCAAAGACACTCCGCGTCATACAACAGGAATTTTCGTCGGATGTGGCCAGGGCGATCGCCTCGCATATCTTTGGCGAGGGCGCCTTGCCCGAGACGGCAGCGGTTCCGGCTGGTTGCCCACGAGAGGAATCATCGGTGAGGCGGTAAACGACCATTCTTTCATGAGGAGGCGGCGATTGTGAAAAAGGCGGATGAATTATCAGTAAGTCGGGCTCCACGCAGCAGGGGGCGGGGGTTGACCAAGTCAGGGCAAAAACTTTCGAGCCGGCTGGCGAAACGCCGATTGAATGATCGTCTGAAGGAAGACACCCTGTCCTTCAATAACGGCAACCTGGCCGACACCTTGCGAAAAGAAGGGTATGAAGAGGTGCCGCTCGATGAGCTGCAAGATCGGCTCTCCAAGCTTCAAGGGCCGCTCGCGGAAATCATTTTGAAGGGGAGGGTGTAACGGGATGCCATACTATTATTTTGACTCAACCGCGCTCATCAAGCGCTACAGCATGGAGCGGGGGACCCGCATCGTGAACAAGCTGATGGTGAAACGAGGAAAAGTCGCGATCGTTCCGACGTGGTCCGTGACGGACTTCTATTCGACTCTGTGTGCGCGCGCGCAGGAGGGGCAGATTACGCGGGATGATTGCTATTCCGTTCTCTACAAGTTCGAGATTGAATCCAAACAAGGGCTCTATCAGTTCATCGCGCCGAAGATGGAGACCTACTTGGCCACCAAGGAATTGGCCTTGGAATATCCGTTCCTACGATCGCCTCAGGTCATGCACCTCGCACTGGCGTTGGAACTGAAACCGTTGCGGTTGACCGTGGTCAGCGCGGATACCCAGCTGTTGGCTGCGTCAAAGACCGCAGGGTTGCACATTATCAATCCGGCGGAAGACTGAGGCGCTCGCGCGATTTGGACTGCGCCGCGATCACGAGGCTCTGATATTGGCCGATCGGCCGTGAGACGCCTCGTCGGAGACTTGCCGGAGAAGTTCCAGCACGGCATGGTTCCATCCGGCAGGACCGATTCCGGGCGCGCGAATGAGGTTCGGCAAGTTGATGTCCGGGTCATACGAACCGTCAGGTTTTTGCACCAACACCGGCCGATCAACCGTCAGTAAGAGCGGAAGATCGTTCAGGCTATCGCCGATTCCGATGGTTTCTACCTCGTCCGGCAGTTTGTGTAATCGTCCTTGCCGCGTGTAACAGCGGAGCAGAATTTCCGCGGCTCGCCCTTTATCGTTGTTTCCAGTCAAGTGAAAGAAGCGTCCGCCTCTCGTCCAACACAGACCGCGCGTCACGATCTGCCGACAGATTTCTTCGATCAGCTTGGGAGGGCCATTGACCAGAAAGGGCTCATCAAACTCCCGAAGCATGGCCCGCAGGGCATCTTCACGAGCGAGCCCCGTCGTCGCCATGACTTCATCGACTGACAGGTCGCCGAATCCTCGCAGCGGCGTCCCGACGGCTTCTTCGATTTGCCGCAGCACATCACGCAGGAGGGCGTAGGGGGTGCCCAGTTCGATGACATGATAGGACGATCGGCGTCGCGATCGTTCCAACGGGAAGTCAAACGTCCCCTGGGGTACAAACACCGCCGCTCCATTTTCGACGATAAACGGGTCTTGGTGATCGAGGCGTTCCCGGAGCGGTTCGATTTCTGCGCGGGTCTTTCCGGACACGAGAATGACCGGAATGTTCTGGGAACGGAGGGCGGCGAGCGCCGGTCGTGCCTCATCAAAGGAATACGTGTTGCCGTCTAAAAGACAGCCGTCCAGGTCTGTGAAGAGCAGGTAGCGTGACATAGTGATTAGAGATGTCGTAAGTCTTCGTTGATCTGTGATCTGGAATGCCCGGCCAGCCGCCGCTCCAGGAAATCCTTTGCCAGATCCTTTCCGCCCAACCCCAGGGCCAGTGCGGCCGCCAGGACGAGGCCTCCCCAGGTAATGCCGAACCCGACAACGACGATGTGCTGCGCAATCCCCAACTGCTCGAGCGCCATCGCCACCGTCAACAGTTGAATGCCCCAGCGCGTTCCCGCCGCGATCCAGCGGGCCGGCGGTAAACCGGCATTCACGGCGGCGATGAGGACGGCTTGAGAGACAAAGTTGGAAACGAGATAGCCGATGATCCCGATGACCCCCGCGGTGACCAAATGAGGGATATAGGACAACAGCGAGTGAGCCGCTTCATTGATCGGGGCGACGTCGAGTGCGCCAAGCGAGGCCGTGGTGGCGAAGATCACGATCAGCCAGTACGTGATGCGACCGATGATATAGGACGGATCGGCTTTGATCCCCCCTCTGAGAAGGGCACCGGCAATCCCGATTCGGTCGCAGAGCCGATCCAAGCCGATGACACGAAGCAACCGTTCCATCAAATGTCCCGCTCCATAGGCCACTGCCAGGCCGACCAGGAGAAGGACCATCATGGCCAGGACATTGGGAAGGATGGCGAGGACGCGTTCACCGAGGGTGGTAACGGGTCCGAGTAACGTATGTTCCCAGGTTGAAGTCATGGCTGGCTCCTTTCGGGCCTCGCGCGAGCAGCACCGATGACTTCCCGCGCGTCATGAGACTGAGGCCAACGTGTGACAAGGTACTCTTTCTGTTTCTCGAACGTTCGGCACAGGCCTTCGATGAGGTGCTCGGCTTCCGCCGTCGTTAACCCCTGGGTGTCGAGCACGAAGGACGCGGTTTTTCCCAAATACAGAGGGGTCAACGCTTTCAGGAGATGTTCTTGCGGGAGCACGCGTCGATGGTGCGCGAGAGCGGCGTCGTAAATAATCTGTGCCCACAGCGAATCGGGAATGCGAAAGTCTCGCATGGGCACGCCTCGAAGACGGGACAGCTGATCCAATACGTCTTCCGAAAGAGTACGTGACCAAATATCGTGGAGATCCGTGAGCCCAAGGTGAAAGAAGTCCACCATCCGCTCGACATTGACGTTGACCGGCTCGACGCCCACCTCATACTGGAAGCCGAACAGAGGAACCTTTCGTGAACCGATCACTGGGAGCCAACTAGGCGCATGGGCTTCCATCAAGGCAAATAAGGCGCCAACGACCTGCCGCAACATGGACGAGAGGTCGGCAGCAGGATCCTTGGGGTCATGGATCTTCGCGCCGAGAAAACTCTGACAGACCTTGGCACCACCCGTGATCGCTTCGGTCGTCATCCAGATATCGATGCCGAAACGTGCCACGTCAGATTCCCAGACATGCTTCTCAAGATAGTGTTGGGCCAGCTCTCCGGTAAAGCCGAAATCTCCGCCGATCGGCTGGCGAACCTCCTGCCCATAGAGGGCGCGGGTGAGCGGATAGGCGATGCTGTTGGTGATCGTGCCGTCGTACTTGTGGCGTCGATAATAGGGCGCCACATAATCGTACCCTTCTTTGATGATGGGGTGCAGGAGCAGTTCCATCCACTCGGGGGTGATGCTGCGCACATCCGAATCGACGACCGCGCAGGCCGTGACTTTCAATCGCCGAGCGATCTCGAAAATCGTGCGGAACGCGCTGCCTTTGCCGGGAATGCCGTGATAGGGCGTCACGATCCGCTGGAGGGTGCTCTGTCGATCGCTGATAAAGAGCGGCTCCAAGTCGACCATGGTATGGGCCACAATCGCGGCGGTTCCATCGGTGGACCCACCGTCGGAGTTGACCAGGACGGCGCGATGGCCGTTGAAATATTTGGCCAAGCCCGCGCCGACTGCGCGGACGACGTGGCCGACGGTCCCCGCATTGTTGAAGCTCGGAATACCGACGAGGATGTCGGCGCTCCGGACCGTTTCCAGGAGGGATTCAGTCTCGGCGGTGAGTGGGATCAATCCGTTATTCATGAGATCGATTGCCGCGTTTCCGCCGCAGGGTCCCAGGCATGGTCTTGCTCGACGGCGTCCATGAGCCGATGGAAAATATCGGGGACGGCATGGGTCACTCGGCTCCAGTTAGAAATCATGGGGACGCCCAAGGGGTCCCCGAGAAAGCTGTCGGTGGCCAACGTCATTCCACGAAGGAATACCTCAACCGCGCGCCGTTCTTCGTGGCGGTCAAAGCGCAGGCTGTTGATCGCGGCATCATTCTCGTAGCGGCTGATGGCTTCTTGGGCTGCCTGGAGGTAGGTGGCCCGCAAGGTCTTGAGCGTACTTTCCGACAGGACCAACCCTTCGCTGGCCAGGTTGCGAAAGAGAGATTTTGTGATGTCGACGCACATTTTCAACAAGCCTGCATCCGGATTGTGCGTCGACAGCGTTTGATGCTTGTGCTCATACGCATCGGCGATATCCGCCTGGCAGATCCGCCGGAGCGCACAATTGCGATACACCTCGGCCAACATACCGATTTCCAGTCCCCAGTCGCCGGGAATGCGGTTGATCCATGCCAGATCACGTACCATCGCGAACTCACCGGCAAGCGGGTACCGAAAACTGTCGAGGAATGAGAGGAGGGAATGCGGCCCGACCAGCAATTGCAGGCTGCGGATCAATGGGGTGATGAAGAGCCGGGTGACACGACCGTGCATCCGGTCCGTCACACGGCTGTAATATCCCTTGCAGAATTCGTACGCGAGATTCGGATTGGCCACGGGGTAGCAGAGTCGAGCGAGATACTGACGGTCGTAGCTCACAATGTCGCAGTCATGAAGAGCCATTACCTGACTTTCCCCTCGCGCCAGTACATACCCATAGGCAGTCCAACATCCGCGTCCTTTGCCCTGTAGCCCGATGTCGATCTCATGCGAAACCAAGATGTTGAGGAGAGCTTGAATTCGAGTCCCGTCATTCCAGATGACACGGACGCGTTGGGGTAGTTGGGAAAAAAATTGCTTGGCGAGCCTGAATTCCAACGCGGACGCTTGATCCAAGGAAATGACGATCTCATTGATATATCGAACATCATGCAGGGTTTCGACGATACGCTTGAGAGCAGGACGTTCCAGCTCCGCATAGAGTGATGGAAGGACCAGCGCGATCGGGGTCGTCTTCGCGTACCGTTCGAGCTCCTGCTCAAGTTGCTCGATATTGGACTGACCTAGGCGGTGCAGAACGGTCACGACGCCATTTTGATAAAAATCAGACACGGTGTCCTCTCTCCAGATCCCTAGCTCCCTGATTATTACTGAAAGCGGGTCTCTCGTAAAGCCAGTCGGCCGGCAAGCAGTGGAGGCCTAGGGATAATCCTAGTACAAACGATTAAAAGAGTGCAGGGGATATGCCATCGTCGACCGTGTCTAAAGCCCTAGACTCTCGCGGTTTCTCGATGGGATTCGCGAAATTTCCAGGAAACGAACGTTGGAGATGTAGGGAAAAGGAGGCAGGGGTGAAGGGTTTTGCCTATGGCTTATCCGTTGAAAGCTTCTTTCCCAAGCGCCGCGCCAAGCGTACCATGCCGGGAGAACGATCGTCCGGGCTCAAGAGTACGTTGAGGAAATGAAGCTGGCTATGGTCCGCGAAGGCGGCGGCGAGGCTCTGTTCAAACTCTCTTTGTGTACTCACACGTGAACCTGTCCCACCCCCGATGAGGTCACACACTCTTTCATAGTGCCATTCATGCACGTCATTAAATGGCCCTTCCAAGATCTCCCGCTCCGTCGAATAGCCGCGGTTGTTGAGAAGGATGACAATCGGTGCTTGCCGGTAACGCACGCAGCTGGCCAATTCGGTTCCGGTCATCTGAAAGGCTCCGTCTCCCACCAGGACGATCGGCCGCAGGCTCGGATCTGCGAACGACGCCCCTAACGCAGCAGGAACTGCAAACCCCATCGATGTGTAGTAGGCCGGCGACAGAAATTCAAAGCGATGGCGGACATGCAGATCGGCCGCGGCAAAGAGCGATTCTCCCACGTCGGCGATCACGACCGTCTTCTCGGTCAACACCGTATCGAGATGCCGAAAGAGTCCTTCCAGTGTGATCGGCGCGTCCAAGTTCGGAGGCAATGGTGCGGCCACCGCTCGGATCGGGAGTGACCGCTGAGAACGAGAAAAGGACGGAAGCGGAGATTTCACCAGACCCTGGACGAAGTCCTGGAACTTGATGGACTCATACCGGTGATGCTTGATCGCGACACGGTCGGCTGTGGCATGGATGGTGCGTCCCTCAGAAAGTAAGGGCGACGAGGCATCCAGATCTTCAACATCGGATAGGATAGAACCCAGGATCAACAGGCAGTCGGAATCGTTGATGAACTGCTGGACTTCTTCCCGGCCGATGAGTCCGCCATAGACGCCCACGTAGAGCGGGTGATCCTCACGAATGATCGATTTCCCAAGCAGGGTCGAGGCGATCGGAATATTGAGTTGTTCCACCAATCGAGCCAAATCGTCTTGCAGTCCGAACCGGCCGACCTCCGCTGGCTGCCGACATCCGCGAACGAATCGTACGC
>CAZNBG010000099.1:0-9165 GCA_964570915.1 uncultured Nitrospira sp.
CTCCGACATCCTGCTCCCAAAGCAGGCGCGCTACCGGGCTGCGCTACGCCCCGACGTCGATTGAAGAAACTTGCTTAGAATACCGGCAACCGCCGCATGACCCCCTTCATTCCAATGATCATCATCGCGAAAATACAGCAATTCCTTTGTGGCATATGGCCGCAACAATTCTTCCAGGTTAACGACTTCAAAACCAGACTGATCAGCCAGCCGTGAGACAAGTATATTGAAATAGGATTTTTCTGACAAGCTCGGAAAATCTTCAAACTCTGGTCCGTATAATCGCGCGTCAGTTGGAGCGAACATCACCACTACCCGAAAGCCTTCTCGGCGCGCCAGGGACTCCATCTGTTCAAAGGTTTTCTGCAGCGGCCGCCGATTAGGGTGCGATTCCACGTAGTGCTCCGTGCTCTGAACACGTTTGAGCTGATTGGGGATAAAGAGCTTCGCTCCGAATCGAGGAGACTGGTAGAGGGGAAAGGCCGACGCGATTCCATCGATCACATAATGACTTTTTGATCGATCGTCTCCGCCAACGCCTGAAAACTCGGCGCGGCCATCCTTGAACCTCGCAAAAACCGACTCTTGCCGAACAATAGAGGGGAACCCCCAGAGAGTTTCAATGATCGTGTCTTTGAAGAGCCTACCGGACGTCGCTGCGGGATTCTGGACCGGATGCAAGTCCTCATAGGAGTCTTCTAAATCGTTACCCTCAAAGATCATCCACAGTAGTAGCCCCTCCTTGAGATCGAGTTTTCGGGAGTCGATAACATGTTCGAGCAGCAAGAATTCCTGTTTGGGGGAAGAGTCATGCATTCCCATGTTATAGATCGGTTGACCGAGTGAGTGCTCCAACAGTTCCACCCAGGTCAGGCGTTGGTCAACCCCCCAGCCAAAAGTGAACGAGTCGCCAATCGCCAGAATCTTGTGCCCCTCTAGCTTAGCCGACTCGCGGAATCCGTCGTCATTAATCGCGATGGTCACGTGCTTCTTGGAAAACACCGAAGAGGATAATAAGGGGGAGGCCAACAATGCCGGTCGATACATATCTCCATAATGGGAGCCGGTGACGGTGCGCCCCGGTTTATGCAGACGAAAATTCTTCTCCGTCGGATAGTACAGTTCCGGATACAGCTCGCCGATCCAGGTGTTCGGATCCGAAGACCGATCACCAGCTGACGAGCGAGGCTGGGATGAGTTCAGGAACACGCTATAGCCGATGTCCAGGACGACGAGTCCGACCACAATGGTCGAAGCTCCGAGAGAGGCGTCTCGGAGAGCCGTGTTGGCGAACACGCTGCGTTTCGTAGCCCAGGTGAAAAACAGGCCTAAAAAGCCAAGTCCTACCGGGCCGGCAATCACGATATGTGCGGTAGAAACATGAACCCCGGCTATCGTGTCATCGAAAAATCCCACGCAGAGAATATATACCCACAACAGGCCAAAGCTCGTAGTAGCCCAGAGGATCGTGGCGACCTTACTGGACTCATTCCCACTGTGAGGGTCAGTCTTGGAAAGTGACACAGTCTCTAGTTCATACCGTTTACTGCGGGTGCCGATGTCCCGTGGGAGCGGATTGGGCGTCAGCATCAATTTCATGTTGCACGACCGCCCGCAGAGCTGCGAATGCTTTGGCCCGGTGACTAACACGGTTCTTTTCCGCAGCAGTCAATTCAGCCAAGGTCCGACCAAGCTCTGGAACAAAGAATACAGGATCATAGCCGAACCCTTGCACACCTGTGCACTCTTCAGCGATCACGCCGTCGAGGATGCCCTGGGTCACGCGACAGTGTCCTCCCGGCGTCGCCAATGCAGCAACCGTCAAAAAACGGGCGGTCCGCTCGGCCATGGGCACACCTTCCAGTTCCTTGAGCAGCTTCTTGCAGTTGTCTTGGTAGGTCGCGCCTTCCCCGGCATAGCGAGCTGCAAACGCACCCGGCCTGCCATCCAGTGCGTCAACTTCCAACCCTGTATCATCAGCGACCGCCGGAACCTGCGTCGCACGGGCAATCTCCAATGCCTTCTTTATAGCATTGGCTTCGCAAGTTGACCCGTCTTCTTCCACTTCCGGCGCAGTAGGAAAATCGGCGAGGGTTCGGATGCAGATTCCCAGGTCTCCCAGGAGCGCCCTGAGTTCTTTGACTTTGTCCTGATTTCGAGTCGCAAGGACAATTTCTTTTGTCATTCCTTCAATCGAGCTCACCGATCAGTTCTTTCTGAATGGCGGTGAGTCGTTGGATGGCCTGCCACCCAAGCGCCAAAAACTCATCCATATCTTGCTTGGCAAACGGCGTGCGTTCCGCCGTACCTTGCACTTCGACATAGCGGCCGCGACCGGTCATTACTAAGTTCATATCCACTTCCGCCATTGAATCCTCGGTGTACGCGAGGTCCACCATGATTTCCCCGCCGACTTTTCCGACACTGATGGCCGCCAAGTAGTCGGTCAAGGGCATCTTTTTCAAGAGATCTCTCTTTTTCAGCACGGTGCAGGCATCGGCCAAGGCGATGAAGGCACCGGTAATGGAGGCTGTCCTCGTACCCCCATCCGCTTGAATCACGTCGCAATCGATCCAGATAGACCGCTCTCCCAGTTGAGACAAGTCGGTGACCGACCGCAAGGCTCGCCCGACCAAACGCTGAATTTCCAACGTTCTCCCGCCTTGTTTTCCCTTGACCGCCTCCCGAGGCGACCGTTCATGCGTTGCCCGCGGCAACATGGCATATTCCGCGGTCACCCAGCCGGTTCCCTTGCCTTTGAGAAACGGCGGAACCTTTTCCTCCACCGAGGCGGTACAGATCACCTTGGTGTCCCCCATTTCGATGAGCACAGCCCCTTCCGCATGTTTAATAAAGTGCCGCGTCACCTTCACGGGACGGACTTGGTCCTTCCGACGCCCATCGAAACGCCCTAGCCCTGAAATTCCACTCATTCTTGGGTTCCTTTTCAATAGTGGACTTCGAATTATAGTGAAGGCTCCGGGAAAGCGCAAACTAACTGCTCGGTTGATCATCGTCCATGAATCGATGTGTCACTCTATTCGCGTTTGTACAAAAGCAACCGATCGAGTTTGACGAATTCTGTACAATCTTTTGACGCATGGTCCGAGATCGGTATCGAGACTGGGGGGGAGATGATCAGACGGGATGTTTACCAAAACCTCTCCTGACACGGCGATTCGATCCTTCATTGCTTGAGACAATCGCTATGGGAACAGCAACAGATTACCGCAGTCGAGGCGAAATCCATTGGCACAAAAAGTGCACCCGCAATACGGCGCTCTCACCTATTCAGGTCAGACGCCAATGAGCCGATAGAGAGTACACAACACAATCCTCGGTCCCGACGAAACAACAAGATCGACTCATGGCGACACTGCAGGATCCTACGCATCAGGCCCTCCTCGATAACCGCAACATCCTGGTTGTCGACGATGAAGAGCCGATCAGACGTCTCCTCGCCTACATGCTTCAATCTCACGGTTACTCGGTTGATTGCGCGGCAGACGCGCGCGAGGCTCGGCAAAAACTGGGAGCCGAACCCTTTGCCTTGATGCTGTGCGACGTCAACATGCCCGGAGAATCGGGCATGGACCTCGTACGCCACATACTCGCGGAGAATCATCATACTGCGGCCATCATGGTCACAGGCCTCGACAGTTCTGTCCTGGCCAATGCCGCACTGGATGTCGGCGCCTTTGGATACATTATCAAGCCGTTCGAGTCGAACGAAGTGTTGATTGATGTCGCCAACGCGTTCCGCCGCCGTCGGCTTGAGATGGAAAACCGTCTCCATCGCGAGAATCTGGAGGATATCGTCCGAACGAGAACGCTGGCGTTACAGCAGGCATTGGACTGGCTCGAACGCAGCGAAAAAGAGCTCCGCCTGTCGCGCGAGGAAACCATTCAGCGGCTGGCCATCGCCGCAGAATTCCGCGACAGCTCGACCGCACAACATATTCAACGCATGGCCCACTACTCCGAGTTGCTCGCCCGCAAGGCGGGCTTGTCTCCCGAGCGATGCGACCTGATTCGTACGGCCAGTCCCATGCACGATATCGGCAAGATCGGCACTCCGGATCATGTGTTGCTAAAACCCGGAAGGTTCACGGAGGAAGAGTTCGGAGTGATCGCGCAACACGCGGAGATCGGCTACCGCATTCTCAGCGGCTCCGATGCCGAGCTACTGAAAGTCGCGGCCTTGATCGCCTACACCCATCACGAGCGCTATGACGGCACCGGATATCCCCGCGGGCTGAAGGGGGAGGCCATTCCTATCGAGGGCCGCATCGTCGCGATTGCCGATGCCTTTGATGCGCTCACGACACAGCGGGTTTATAAGCCGGCTTTCGAGATCAGTCACGCAATTGAACTAATGATGAAGAACCGTGGCAAGCATTTCGATCCCGAGCTGCTGGATCTCTTCGTCGCGTCGGTCGATGAATTGACGCGTATCCGCGATCAATACGCAGACCGCACGGACCTCACCACATTCCGACAGCCTTAGCGAGCATTCCGGGCTCACAGCTTGCTCACTTTCCGCAATTCGTTGACCCACTTTGATCCCATCGATATACTCGTTTCGACCTACCGGAAGCACCTCACCCACTTTCAGCCTGGGCCAATAGGGAAACGGAATTCTGGATATGGCAAAAAGGATGACCGCGGTTCGAAAACGTCCCCGAAGCCGAAATTGGATCGCCTACCTCTGCGAAGCCCTGGTCTCCTCCGGCACCATGCCGACGTGGGAAGCCGCCACCTATCTGACCGAGAACCTGTTCGGAGAAAAACCGAATCCGCGCCTGCTGACCCCCACCAACCCTCACGAGGTCACCGTGCAGTTGCTGCACCGCCTCTATCCGCCGATCGTCGAAGCCGCCTCGCGGGACGTCCCACTCCCGTCCGCCTCAATGGTGCACATCTTCACCGACATCAGCCTCACCGGCAATTCTGCAGTCCTCATCGTCTTGTTTCCCGGGCGGAACAGCCCCCAACAGCTGCTGATGCTGGAGGCTGCCAAGGCATGGGACCTCGTGTTCTCGGACGCCGAGTCCTTCAACGTCTGGGCCGAAGAGCGTTACCGGCAGCTCGTGAATGCTCTACGAAATGCCATGGTGCATCTAGAGGATGACCTGCTGAAATCAGTGGTCTAAGCACCTTCTTCTGGGCACCCACGCCGTACTCCACAACCTGGTCCGCCGTAAATAGGACGTCCCAACCCACTCGGACAGGTCGGAGGGCGGAAGGATTTGAGCGAGTGTCCCGCCACTAATGGGTGTTTGGTTCGAGCGGACCTCTTGAGGTTTCGAGTTGTTTCCTTGCGACATCGTATGACGATACCCGGCGGTGATGCTGAGACATCACCGCCGGACTCGCCAGCCGGAACCTCACAAGGAGACGGGGGTGCTGGATTGGGCAATCCAGTCTGGCCCCGGCTTGGGACATGGTCTCCGGACTAAGCAAATCCCGTGCATGTGTCCACATCCCGAGTGCCCGTAGACCAAACGGGGCAATCCTATTGGAAAATCAAACTGATTCACGTGATTCGTGTAAGCAAACCTGAGAGGCTCTGCCTCTCTCTATCGAATCGCCTGAATAAAATTGGATTCACCGTGAATCCAATCTGATTCATACGGCCTATCCTACTCTGCAAACCGAGAATCAAGGGCGCGTTTCACCCGGTAACACCTGAAGGAATATTTCTATCAGGCGGTACAGTACCGACTGACCACTGTTGTGGTCCCATTCGGTGCGGTTTATCGAAAGCCGATAGCATGAAATAGTGTTTCTACCGATCGCCCTCGTCCTGGGAACGCTGCCATTGCTTACCACGACAGGCCCGGAGTATTGGAAGCGTTTTTTCCTATCGCTCTATTCCCGTTGTGACCCGAAAAGTTTTGGCACAATACTGGCACTTGTCGTGCCTGATCCTGTACTCCGCGGATGCGCGTTTGTTCACCCGGGAAGCTCTGGATTTCTGGAACTGAATCCAATGGGTTCAGATTGAATCGATTCGATCCACCTTGGCAGCGTGACACAGGGGTATGGACAATGTCTTCCCTCGCGTTTAAGCAAAAGCATAGCTATCGCTTCTAGGACCGAGTACCTTGCAGCATTTCTGATACGAAAGACTCCAAACAGGAATGCGCCGGTATCTCATTTGCCTGATCTTCTTCACCGTCTTGTTACTGTTCTTTCCGCACCTCTCAATACAGGCGCAAGATGAGAACATGGAACCACCGCGCACATCATCCACAACAGAGCAGGCGCTGACGGAGGAACTCCTCTTCATGCGGGAAGAAACCATCAGCATCGCCAGCCGTCACGAGCAACCGATCTCACAAGCGCCGTCGAACGTCTACGTCATCACCGATGAGGATATCCGCCAGTCCGGCGCTCCGGATCTTCCCACAGTTCTCCGGCGCATTCCCGGTCTGGAAGTGATGCAGACGACAGGCGCGGACTTCAACGTGAGCATGCGCGGGGACAATCAACTGGTCGGCAACAAACTCTTGGTCATGGTCGATGGCCGCTCCATCTATGTCGATACGCAAGGAAGCGTGTACTGGAAGGCCATCCCGGTGACCTTCCCGGAGATCAAACGCATTGAGGTCCAGAAAGGTCCGGCTTCCGTGCTCTATGGTTTCAATGCGTTTGACGGCATCATCAACATCATCACAAAGTCGCCGGAGGAGATGAAGGGCGCCACGGCTCAGGTTGGGGGTGGCGCCTACGGTACGATCACTAGCGCGGCCGTCTATGCCAACAGCTACAAGAAATTGGGCTTTCGTCTCTCCTACGGCCACGAGGAAAACCAGCAATGGCGGAACGGTAGTGCCCTGGCCTATCGCGATAACAAGTTCAACGTGCAGACGGAATACGCCCTGGGAGGCGAATCAAAGATTTCGTTCTCTGGTGGCCTCGTCGATGTGAATCACTTCGATGGCCGTGTTGCTGATGCAGCTGTGCAAACCGGCGTGCCAGAATTTGGACATGCTCATGCGGTTTATGAACGACCGAATTTTTTTATTCGTGGATTTTGGAATGGCTACGATGTCAATGGTCTCACCACGACCAATCCCTCGATCGCCCCGTTCCTGCGCTTCACCGATCGAAACTTGAATTCAGATCTGGTGTCTCGAGGCCACACATATAATATCGAAGCTCAGCAGGGAATCGAGGTGGGAACCACAGCGCGCCTCACCGCCGGGATCAACTACCGCCATAACACCCTGGCAATGAACCGTATTGATCGATATCGGACCGAAGATCGGATGGGGTTCTATGTGCAGGGCGAATGGAAGCCCACACGAATGTTCCAAGCAATCGGCGGCGTGCGCTACGATCTCGACACCTTCATCAATCCAACCTTCAGTCCGCGCGGCTCGCTTGTCTTTCGTCCAATGCCGGACCACACAATCCGAACCACAGTGGCGTTAGGGTTTCGCCCACCGACATTTTTTGAGACCTATAATGACTCTCGGGTGCTCATCACCCTCCCATCTCCCTTTCCCTCGCCACCCCCCATCCACGTAAATGGCAGTGGAAACCTCAGGCCTGAACAAATCGTGTCCTATGAACTGGAGTATCAGGGTTGGTATGTACAACACCGGCTCAGGGGTCGCGCGGCATTCTTTTATAACCACATCTCCGACTTGATCACCACAACAGTCCCGGCACCCATCCAAGGTGGAGTGGCCGATATCTTTGGGGGCGAAGCCGGCCTTGAATTCCTCGCGACCAAATGGCTAAGTGGGTTCGGTAACTTTTCGTATCAGGAGATCGGCCAGACTCTCACAGGAACTTCTCAGCGCGGCGGGCCTCGCTTCAAATACAACGCCGGTCTTCGAGCCCAGTGGGAAAATGGACTCAGCGGGGAGATCGTCTATCACTGGGTTGGTGCAGCCACTTATCCGCTTTCTTCCGCTTTTTCGATGTTCTCCGACTTCGGCGTTGTCCGGCTCGATCCGCATGTCGGGAGTTACCAGCTCCTGAATCTGCGCGGAGCCTATCGCTTCTGGCAGGAGACAGCGGCGGCCGGCCATCGCCGTGAAGCGGAGGTCGCGATATCCGCGTTCAATGCGCTCAACGACAAGCACCGGGAGCATCCCCTGGGCGATGTCATTGGCAGTCGGCTAATGGGATGGCTTACGATGCGGTATTAGGTTCAATACGGAAGTAGCCCTGGAGATGTCGTCGATCGTCGCCGGACTGCCCCGCTAAAGGGAAGATGGATACAAGGACGTACATTTGAAATCCGGAGAACAAGTGGGCTAGGCTTTACGGGTTTAAATCACCATGCAAATCGATCAACATCCGCGTAGAAAACCTACTCTCCTCTTCACATGCCTCGCGCTGGCATGGCTTGCCATGCTACCCGCTCTTAACCTCGCGGTCGCGGCAGAGGTCGCCATTCTCAAATCCGCCGATATTTCCTATTACGATGAAGCGATTCAAGGATTTCGCACGATGCTTCCGCCACAGACCACCGTCAAAGAATACCATCTCGAAGGGAGTCTCTCGAATGGACGGGAGATTGCCAGGATGCTGCGCGGAGACCCCCCGGCGCTCGTCTTTGCGGTCGGGCTCAAAGCCACATTGGCCGCCAAGCTGGAATTGCCTGATACGCCGGTTGTTTTCGTTCAGCTGCTGGACCCGGAATCAAGTCCGGCACCACCGAAACCAATTGTCGGCATTCGTGTCGTGGTATCCCCGGACCGGCAATTATCCACTCTTCACGAGTTGTTGCCCCAGGCCCAACGCGTAGGATTTCTCTACGATGAAGACGATCGTAGCGCATTTCTCGCCGAGGCAGGACGAAGTGCGCGCCGCCTCGGGATCACCCTGGTCCCTGCTCCAGTCCGTTCAACATCCGATGTGTTTGATACGTTGAAGGCGCTCCTGCCGTCGATCGATGCGTTGTGGGTCATCCAGGACCGCACCGTCCTCACAGAAGCTTCGGTCTCGTTTTTTCTGAAGGCCCTGCTTGACGCCAAGATTCCGATGTTCACCTTCTCCGATACCATGATCCGCCAAGGCGCGCTGGGTGGACTGGTGCTCCAGCCCTGGGAACTCGGCAGACAAGCTGGCGGGCAGGCGGATCGGATACTCCGTGGAGACATCAAATCTCTGGGTTCACTGGTCAATCCCGAACAACCGCGACTC
>CAZNBG010000100.1:0-9051 GCA_964570915.1 uncultured Nitrospira sp.
CTCTACAAGTATCGATGTGATCATGTACGGGATTCAATGATCTTCCGTGGCACAGCACCCAGCGATAGGCATTACTTATTTGAGTACGCGATAGGAAGAATGGCATGGACATCAACTGATAGGGGCGGGTGTCGTCGATAAGAACGATCAACGTCCTGAGAGAAACGCGCTGTTGGCAGAGTTGCCTCAACGATGAATTAGTCAAAGGTGGGTGGTGCTGGCGGTATCGGAAGTATGCACCGGGAGATATCGTTCTTGAAGCGTTGGAGAATGAGTCGAGGAAGGCAAAGAAAGGGTGATGGGTTGAGCCTCACCCGAATCCCCGTGGGAGCGAAGAAAGCGGGAAAACAAAACACAACGCACCGCAAAAAGATAGAAGCCTCAGTCTTACAAGAGTGATGAGCACAACCCCATGAGATCCGGTAGACGTAGAGGTATCACCGCGCAGAAGTGCGATTCTGCACAGACCGCTTTTTGCAAATCCGCTCAGTGCATGATTTGAACGCAATGCAAGGATTCCAGTCATACAAAGAAGTTGTATAGTGAGAGCTGCCCACTTCAGATCTGCAGAAACCACCCCGGCGTTCTCGGATGGCATTTAACCTGCTTAGCTATCTGCCTGGCTGGGATGCCTCAGTCCAGACATCCGGACTTGCCCCACGGTGATGTTTACGTGCAGTTCAGACGAGCCGGCCTAGTTGGAAGAGGCGAATGTTGTAAGATAAAGCCAGGCTGAGTGTGCACAATAGTCACTTTGCTGTTGGGTACATAACATGTTCTCGTCCAGATAGACTGGTCCTTAAGTTGATCCTGATTGCTGAGATACAGGTGGTCCCATGAAGCATGCCGCGGTGGCCTCCATGATTCTCGGCCTCCTCTTTCAGATCGGATGCAGCAGCGGACTCACGGCCCCACTAGAAATGACCACGCTCAATCCGGGAGACGATCATCAGACCATTGCACGCCACTATCTCCACGAGGCGCGTCTGTCGCGCCAACAGGTCGAAGAATTGAGTAATCAGGCAGCGGTCTATGAGCGGGTGTTCGGACTAGAGTCTGACTGGGTATCTAGCACTCGCCTCTTAGTGCAGTTTTATCAAGAAGTAGCGCGAGAACAAGACCGACTGGCGGAGCTGCACTTGAGCTTTGGAAAGGATCGGTCGTCGAAGCAAGCTACACCATCGCGAGATCACTAACCGGCCACACAGAACGTGGCAACGAGGGAGGACGCTATGACACGCCCAACCGTGACGAGTCTCGTGGTCGCGTTCCTATTGACCACGGCCTGTGGAACAGCCATTCAACCAGGCCAGCGCGGATTGTTTTGGCACCCCCTCACGCAGGGGCTTTCCCAAGAGCCACTGAAAGATGGGTTTTACTGGCGCGCACCATGGAATGATGTGTATGTCTACGATGTCAAATGGCAAAGTCACACGGAGAACATTGATGCATTGAGTGCGGATGACCTTCAGGTCCTGATCAAGGCGGCGATCATCCTTCGGCCTATCCCAGAAGAGCTGTACTTTCTCAATCAAGAAGTGGGGATCGACTACTATGCCCACATTGTCAAACCCCAATTCATGGCAGCCGTGCGGAGTGTCGTCTCCGGCTATAACATGGTGACGGTGCCAGAAAAGAGCACAGAAATCGCCGGCAAAGTTCGAGCGGTCGTCATCGAAAATCTCAAAGGCCGTCACTTGGAAGTTCAGAACGTCGCTCTATCCGACGTTGATTTTCCAGAACTCGTGTTGCGTGCCATTGAATTGAAACAGGCGAAAGAGCAGGAAAAGGAACAGAAGGAGTTTGAGCTGACCATCGCGGCGAAGGATGCGGAGATTGCCCGAACACGGGCGAAGGGCGAGGGAGATGCGATTCGAATTCGAGCTGACGGACAGGCACAGGCACAGGAGACAATTACAAAAACCCTCACGCCGGCCTACCTCCAATACAAATTGTATGACAGTCCCAATTCCAAACTGGTGATTTTGCCGGAGCACCTGAAGGTGCCCTTTATAGTCAATCCCGGGGAATTGCCGGCGTCAGGCAAGTGACGTCTCGAGTCTGATTGGATTGGAAGCGTGAGAATGAAGACAGTGTCGGAATTCTGGTATGCCTTCTGGCGAGCTTCCAGAAAGTGACGCACTCTTTGCTTTAGGAAGCATGGACGGTCGCGTGAACGCGCTGGTGTGAACATCTTTCGTCTGTATATCTCATTTCGGCGACGGGCATCACTTCTGCATATGTAGGTTGAAACCGATTCTGTTGGAAGACCGGTTCGTTCGATGGCCGCATGCAGAGGAGGTGCCAATGTCGAACTACAAGAAACACTGGATCGAGTTGAGGCTCCCGAGTCAACGCACAGATGGGACCTGGAGCTGCCGGTATGTCATTTTTGAGTTTGCCACCACACGCTGGAGATGTAACAAAGGCTCCTCTGACGGCAAATTCGCGTCCCGTGAAGAGGCACAAGCCGCCGCGCTGAATCAGGCCCAACGGGTCATCGATTCATTCACGACGACAGTCTAGTGTCTATATCCTAAAATTCAGGAGCAAGCCGTCTATGGAATTCACGCAAAGGTGACAACGATCCCTGATCGTCTCTGCACCTGGTGCAACATTCCCATGAAGAAACGGCTGGTCGGCGGCGACCAGTTCGTCCAATACGTCTGTCCGAAATGCCTTTTCCAACACACGAAGCGGATGGCCCCTCAATCGTAAGAACGACGCACTGGCACCACCACAAACACAAAAAGGCCCTCCCTTTTTAAGGAAGGTGCTTTGTCAAACAGCGCAATGGTGCATTGTGGTTACAAGCGCGTTTCCGTGAACATGTGGACAACATCGTGCAGGTGAACCAGGATCTCGGTGTCAATATTACGACAGCACCCACATTGAGGCACATGGCAAGAGTTTCCGCATCTCCATCAGTAATGGCAATGGTTCACTGACCGAGCATTACTGCCATCTCGAGGCGCCGGTGTATATGAAACTGAAGGACGGCCCAACACAAACCAAATAGGGAAGCCATTATCTCCGAGGACTCCAGCAGTCCATCCAATCATGTTCACTCCTTTATGTGACTTCTACTATGCCGGGTATATGATCAAGCTAACTCCCGAACGCCAAGCGGATGGACGATGGGGATGCCGGTATTCCATACTTATGGAAGGCTTGAAGACCAGGGTGAATTCGAATGAGGGGTTTGTGGAAGCGGACTTCGTGACATCGCTGGCTGCAGAAATAGCCGCATTGAAAGCCGCCAAAGCCCACATTGAGTCTGAGATTTCGCCTTCCACTTAATGGCCTGACAGAGCAGACTTCCGGACAAAGGCGAACTGTAGCCACGTCACGGGAGACCTGATCTGCGAGGCAAGGCCTCTATAGTCAAATAGGAACGTAGGAATAATCCGCCTGGGTGGTACCCTCTTGAGAAGGGTGCAAGCGATGAACAATCAGTGGAGAATCTATCTGAGTATAGTGCCGTTCGCTTAAGTCTCGTCGCGTTCCCTTGGGACCACACCCTACTTGCTGCCAGCTTCAGGAGTTCTACCCGAGGTGCCTGTGCTGTTCGAGCCAGAGCCTGGGCTAAACGTTGTTCCTCCCATCGTCACTGTGGGCGTGGTATTGCCCTTCGATCCCTTGATCGTCGTGTTGCCCGTTTTGATATCGAGTACGTCCGCCGACCCACCGAGAATAATCAGACCGGTGATTCGCCCCTCATGACCCACTGATTGGGGATGGGGCTTGATGGAACCGTCCGATCCAAGGTCTGCGTACACCCCAGCGAGACTTTTTGAGTGACCGCTCACGGTGCTATCGGATTGGGAGTCCCCTTTTGGTTGGTCGACCATTAACGAACAGCCTATGGTGAAAAGGATTCCGCTCGCCATCACGATATACGCGCACGTTTGTCGAATCGTCATCATCCTCTCCCGTGGTTAAATTTGACCATCCGTCGCCCTCATTGAACGTGCTCATCCTATCCTAGCCTAGCTCGCGGTCCGTTCAATACTAGGGAAACACATAGGGGGAGGGCGATGCCGTTTCGTGTGGGAGTATGAAGGTTCGAGAGTTCTCCACCCGCCGCTAGGAAACTGCCCAGCTGATGCAACGTCTCCATATCGATACAGTAACTTATAAGGAACTCTATATTGAGGAGGCGTTATGCTTTCGATTCCCAGAGATATTCGAACGAGAAGTTTATTGTTTCTAGGACTCGTCACCATCCTACAGGTTGGATGTGCAGCATCTGGAGGAGGGAAAATGATGGGGCCCCCATGTGACATCCCAGCTGGGAAAAATGCGATGCAAGCGGAACAGGATGCAATGCGTCAAAGCCATATGATCTATGGTGAAGTGCTACGCATGGACGGTATGACCTACATCCTAAAGGATGAGGATGGCAAAGAAGTACGCGTACAGACAGACGAGAGGACGGAAAAACCTCCTGTTAATCAAGGAGACCGCATTGCGGCGAACATAGACAATCAGAATCATGCTCTGTGGATTCGTGCGAACCGAGGAACGGATCGCCGAACTGAGCATGCTTCGGTTGACTGCAACCCTAAGTAAAAACGCCGCTATTTTCGCTTGGGCTGCAAAGCCAGTACGGAACCATTCATACCAGTGGGGAGAATGTACTGACTAGAGGGAATTGAGAAGAGTCACCAACCACGATAACGAAGTTGGGTGCGGTTTTTACGTTGATGGGGTTTGCACAGTTGGCTCGAAATAAGAGCGTGCAACTCGACATTGTCGCCGTCACAAATCGCATCAGGCTCAACGGGCGATGCCTGTCGGCGGTCAGGAGAATTGGAAACTCACTGCTATTATCGGGACCAAGCAAACAGTCTTCCCATCCTGCTTGCGTATGTTCCAAGTATCGAGCCGGATTCGGACCGTGGAGCTTGGGCAGGACATTCGAGTGTATCGATGAGACGTTTCGCCTCTTCCAGGGCTACCGAGGCGGCAGCATCACGGGATGCGAAGATTCCGTCAGGGTATCCTTGACGGTACCCCCAGGACGATTGTCTGAATTCAATAATTATATACTGACAGCGCCACGTCCCGTCGTTCGTATCCCGTCTAGGAGTCAACTCGATCCAGCGACGCTTATAGTCCGGCATTATCCTTTTCCTCCCATCTCCAACAATCATCCAATCCGAAACAGTTCTGCGGAGCGCCATGCGACACAAGCACGAGGCAGCAGCGATACCCACGGTGGCCTGCTCGCCGCTCTGTAGAAGTTGCACAGCAAAGAGAGTTCATCTTGGGGATCTGGGGGATATGTGATCCTGTGATCCCGTAGAATGGGTCAATATGTCTCATTGTTCAATTTTTCTATTTATTACATCACTTTTTTTAATGTTTAGTGACTGAAAAGTCCACCCCCCAAAAGAAGGGGGTCGAGGGAGGTCTGTGTCATGATGGAAGAGTCCGCAGCGCACTAGAAAAATGGCTACGGAACCATGGTGCTTGAGTTTTTGCCTGTATCTTTGTCACGACGACCATCATAGTTAGTCCATCTGTAAGGCATTCGTCGACCCATTGAGAACAATCGGGATGTCTGCCAAGAACCTCCAAAATATTGCATACGCTGCAGGCTGGCGATAAACTTTTTCAATCATGTTGTCGATCTCGTATGCCGTCTTCTCTTTGCATAAAATCAGAGGCACATCCTTCATCCTACTCCTGTCTTTCTGCGTAGTCCTTCAGATGTTGGGCGTGCCTGCGACGCTCTTAGATCCTGTGGGCTCTGCTGATCTCTCGGCTTCTTCAGTTTTGGAAGGATTGTCTCTACCACAGAGTTCAACGGCATTGTACGTCCATAGCGGAACGAGCGTATCCCCGGATGTGCCTGTGACAGTTCATATTCCGGTTCTATGGCACTCTTTTTTCCATCCTCCTCTCCTCTAGTTTCTTACACATTTCCGTTGGTCGCAGCGACCCAGAAGGATGCGACCGTCAGCAATTATGAGTGAGAGGGGTCACCATGGCGTTGATTCTGGTCATTGACGACGAGCCTCTGATCCGGTCTCTTTTTAAGGAGATCTTAGAGCAGGCAGGATACGATGTCCTATTGGCGTGTAACGGTCACGAAGGGCTCCGGCTGTTTCGCCAAACACCGGCTGATCTGGTGATGACGGATGTGTTCATGCCTGAGCAAGATGGGTTGGAGGTCATCAAGACCTTACATCATGAATCGCCCACCGTCCCGATCATCGCCTTCACCGGTAATGTCAAGGGACATAATTATTTGAACGTTGCCAAGCGCCTGGGGGCACAGCGCACCATGGCAAAACCCTTTCCCGCAACAGAATTAATCCAGGTGGTACAGCAACAACTGCGAGGAGCCCCCTGACTCATGTGAGGCCCATGGACGGAAAGCCACTGTAGCCTCAATCCGAAATGGTTTCTGTCCTCATCAGTAGATTGCCTATCTCTCGATTCCGGCTTTTCGTTGAAACCACCACCATTTCACGTACACTTCTATAGCCTCATTTTTAAGGGAGACGGATATTGACGGGGGGGTGTATGGCGACCATACTCGTGATTGACGATGCTGCGCCCATTCGCATGTTGTTTTCCGCAGCGCTTCAGTCGGCAGGACATGAGGTGGTGGAAGCGTCCTCCGGACGCGAGGGGCTGACCTTATACCGTCAGAGACCGGCGGATCTGGTCATCGTGGATATGCTGATGCCGGAGTTGAACGGACTCGATATCATTATCGAACTCACTCGTGAATTCCTGAACGTCAAGGTCATTGCCGTTTCAGGTATGGGCGGCGAGCAGAGCCTGCTCAGCACCGCCAGGCTATTGGGTGCTCGCCAGACGCTCTGCAAGCCCTTTGACATCGAAGAAATGCTGGGCATGGTCCGGTATGAGCTGGCACATTAATCTAGCCTTCGCTTGCCGATCATGACATTGAAACCGGGTACGATCTTGAAAGGAACCTGTTATCGGCACCTATCTTATTGCATATGATCGTCACAACCCGCGGCTGAATCTTGATCAGCTGATTGGCGCCCTTCAGCATAAAGGCGTGAAGCGGGTCTTGTCCTCGATGTGGTCCTTCCAGACGCCTTCGTCGGCGGTACAAGTTCGAGATTGGAGCATGCAGTTTCTCAATGAGAAAGATCGCGTGATGGGTGCCGCAATCGGGAAACGGGCATCCCATAATCCGATCAGGTGAGATTGGCCAGCAGTAGGAGGGCGGTAGTATTGCTGCGCTCCATTCATTCTCGTCCAACTGGTCATCTCTCCCCCCAATCAAATAGCGTACCATCTTTGGTGGACCAGCCAATCGGGGGATGTATTTCGCTGGCCGGATACCTGGATGTACACAGAACGCAAGCCAGTGTTCAATTCTGAATGCTGGGATTTTCTAAACTGCTGAAAGCATTGCCTTATCCCAAGGATCAAAATTTGCTTCCTTCCCCGGAGGTTTCATTCTTTATCGGAGGAGGGGTTATGGAATGCCCGAAATGTAACGGTATGTTGAGGCTAGAGCGGCTTTCAGACTTCTTTTTCGCCTTTTACACCTGGAACTGCATAAATTGCGGTGCCATCATCGATAAGACAATCTCTCACAACCGACGCAAAAGTCGAGCGACCAAGTCCGCCAAGGTTGCTCCTAAAGTCCTGCGAAACGGTAGCCATTCGGAAGTCTTTGCGAACTTCCGGACGGATTTCACACCGTTTCGCTAAGCAGGTTCATACTGCAAGAAAGACGCGTCTAGGAACTTTGCAACGAGAAGAGTCTGGGAAGGCATTCGCGGAACGTCAACCGATCTGCCCTCTTACATCTGTGTCAGCCACAGTCGAGCCAGAGGCTGCTGGTCCTCATACGATGAGCCGGTTCCGATCGATGAGGGGACATCACTTCGCCGTCATTTCCCCACGTTTCTTCGCTTCCATTCGATGTAGGCCATCTGCAGAACAGACACGTAGTTCTCAAGGCGAAGCCGATCCAAGTCATTGAAATAACAGTCGGTCTCCAAGGCGTCCGTCACCTCGAGACTTGCGCGGACAAAATTATCGAAGACAATGCGATCCATTCAATCCACATATAGCGCACGCGTCACCACTCTGTTGCTCTTTATTGTTACCTCGAGTACATAAACACCGAAACTAGGAACCCTCCTAGCAAAGCCCAATAAACGGTCATGGTTTAACATCTCCTGATAACAAAGTCTCATGACTCGGCAGCTGTGAAACCGGTTCGGAAGGGCTTGACTAGGCCGACTGAAAGATTATCTCCAGCGTGTATCACGACCTATACGTACAACCCCCCAACAACGGCACGGAGGTTTGCTCGCATGGAGACTTACATGAACGGCTTCAGAAGGGAGATTGTAGAGTTTATCTCTGTCAGCGAACAGATACAACGCGTTGTAGCACGGGGCGAGCACCTCACGAAGGACGAAGCCGGAGTCGTGCGGCTCTGCGCGACTGAATTACTTAAAAACGTGCCTGAACCACTTTAGGCCGCCATCTTGTTGACTGGCCTGTAGAACAGAAATGGAACCAGCCACCGGCGGGAGCAAGGTACGTCGGCTATTCCGACTTCTCCTATGCGTTGACACACCCACCACGGTTCTTGCCTGCACAACAGTAGCTCCGGCGAGAAGAGATCGCTCAGGCGTTCAACAGCGTAAGCAATCCTCAACCGGGTCACCGATCCCAATATCCGGTTACCGCGAAGGATAACTGTCGATGGGAACCATCAAATGGGCATAGGGGGTACCGGCCCACATGATCCACGGTCCACCATTTTTCGAATCGGCTGACACATTTTTCAGCACCCCTGCATCCGGAAGCAGAATCATGAGGTGCGCGCCGACCCCGTCCACCCACTCGTCGCCAGACTTGGGCTCTGCGGCATAGGGATCCGTGTTGCTCACAGGCCTGTCACCTTGAAGCATATACGCGATCCCTACTTGGGTAACGGTCGGCTTCTTCTTGTCTTTCAGGGCCTCCCAAAAGTTACGCCACGGTTCATTCATACATATGGAGTCCGTGCCGGATGTATTGGGATCGTCGGGTAAGCAT
>CAZNBG010000101.1:0-9035 GCA_964570915.1 uncultured Nitrospira sp.
GCACGATTCAAACCTTCCGCCCGACGATTGCGCCGCGCGCCACGATGACACCGGCTTTTTCAGCCGATTCTCCTCCTGCCTTATTGAAATATCGGTTCACGAACTCGAATTTCTTGAGGGAAGCCCTCACACACAAATCGTACGTGAATGAACGACGAGACTCGGACCGAAAACATAATGAACGGCTGGAGTTCCTGGGGGATGCCGTCTTATCGCTCATTGTCAGCGATTATCTCGCGAGCCGATACCCTGAGTTGAGTGAGGGCGCGCTGTCAAAACTCAAAGCGAAGCTCGTGAGTGAAACCCCGCTGGCGAATGCCGCCAGGCGTCTGGATCTTGGAGCCTACCTGAAGCTTGGTCGAGGAGAAGAACTCTCGAACGGGCGCGACAAAGCCTCGCTCCTGGCTGATGCGTTGGAGGCCGTCATCGCGGCGGTCTACCTCGACGGAGGGTTTGAGGCCAGTCGCGATTTCACCATCGATGTGCTGAATGATGAGTTGCACCGAATCGAACTTTTGCAAACGAAACCCGGAGGGGATGATTACAAGACCCGCTTTCAAGAGTGGTGCCAGAAACAATATGAAGTGTTGCCTCGGTACGTGACTGTGCGAGAAACTGGGCCCGATCATCACAAGTTCTTTGAAGTCGAAGTGCAAGTGAACGACAGGGTCTTTGGCATTGGCCAAGGTTTCAGCAAGAAGGAAGCGGAGCAGGAGGCGGCGCAACGAGCACTCGAACAAGTTGAGCGTTGATGCGCGACTCGTGGTAGGATGAGAAATTACTGTCATGTAAAAAGGTTGTGGAGGTCGGTGATGCTGAAACGCGCAGGATGGCGAATGTGTATGGGAGTGATGATCGGGGTTGCTCTGTCAGTCTCAGGCATCGAGTCGGTTATCGCCGCCGATACGGCGCCCACCCCAAAAACTGAAACACCGAAAGGGCCCCGCGGGATCATCAAAACAAAATTTGGTGATATCGAGATCAAGTTCCATTCGGATGTTGCCCCCAAACACGTAGAGAATTTTATCAAATTGACGAAGTCCGGGTTTTACAACGGGACAATTTTTCATCGCGTCATTCCCGGCTTCATGATTCAAGGCGGTGACCCTAATACGAAGGATACGCTCAAGAAGGAGACCTATGGCCAGGGTGGTCCCGGCTATACCGTCAAGGCGGAGTTCAACGATACCCCGCATAAGCGCGGTGTGGTTTCTATGGCCAGGGCAGCCGATCCGGATTCAGCCGGCTCTCAGTTTTTCATCGTGGTAGAAGACTCACGATTCTTGGATCGCAAGTATTCTGTATTTGGCGAAGTGACCAAGGGAATCGGTGTGGCCGACAAGATCGTCAACGTGGCGCGCGACGAGCGGGATAATCCCAAAGAGCGTGTCGAGATGACCGTGACGATTGTGGAATAAGTTTGGGGCGAGTTGCCTTGGATTTGGACCGGGAGATCAATGGGTATGATGTCTACAGTCTGGACCATGGGTATGTTCTTCGGGGCTGGGCGGTGGCAGGAACGATTGCCCCGGCAGAAGGATATGTCCCGGTTCATGCTGCTTCTTGAGATGTGCCGCGATTTCTGGATGCTGCCTCTTCACGTAGCCGATCAACCCTCCCAGAAACCGGCTTGACTGAAAATCATTCTCTGAACATGCAGAGACAAACTGGGCTATACGTTCCAGGATTTTCAGAGCGTCGGACGAGTCGGCAATTTGGCCCGGATGCTGCTTGTGAAAGGTTTCGTACTCCTTTTTGAGGCGTTCGGCAAAAACCGGTGCAGGGGCGGCGGGAATGTGAAGGGGGCTGAGTGTTCGACGGAGCGTCTGCAGTGCCGTGACAACCTCGACATCCTGCCCATCCCTTCGTCCTTCAAAATAGCCGAACGTGACGACCTCAATCAGATTGAAAAGCGCGACGGCTTTGTGCCCTCCCAATTGTTCCAACTCCTGATAGAAGTTTCGACGAACGAACGCGAATTGCGCCCCCAGCCGTTTCTGCTGGTAATCATTCCCGCTGTCAAGATACGCACAGTCATTGGGACATGAAATTCGTGTCATGCGATGCTCGCCACAGCACTGGCTGCAGATCAATCCTCCCAGAGCCGGACATGCTCGCTTCCCCTTCCGATTGTGGCAATAGACGCACGAGCTCATTTTTTGATCTCTTCCGGCGCGGGCTTGGGGGGCGGAGGAATAAACCCATAGTCGGCCAGTGTGCGCTTATCGCCCTTGGGCCTGGCCGTTGACGGTGCTTCCAGTCCATTCATCTCGGCCGCATGCACGTAGTGATAGGGAACCAATATGAGGTTATTTTCTCGGTCGATGCTGATATCAGCCGGGGCGGGGAGGTACTCGGCAATGACTTGGAATCGATGATCTCTGGTCATGCGCCAAATCTTGCCTTTCGTGAAATCCGATACATACATATTCCCCCATTGATCGAAATCGACTCCGCTCAGGTTCTGGAAACGACTCGTAAAAAATCCATTCGACTCCAGTTCAGTCAACTGTCCATCAGGAGTGATCTCGAGAATTTTCCCTTTGTCCCAGCTCACGGCAATGAGGTGATTGGTCTTCGGATGGATCGCGATTCCGGCGGGGCCTGCAAGTCGGTCGTCGTGGATCAGCAGGTCTACCCGATGATTGTCCGATGGGGTAATGCGGTAAATCGAATTGCCTGTTTGGTCGGAGGTGTACAGAAGGCCGGTCGGTGAAGCCGTAACATCGGTCAGGGATACCTGCGTCTGGGATCGGGAAGAAAACGAGACCGTGGTCACGAGTTTTCCGGTTGTCTTGTCGAAGCCTTTTAATTGATCAAGGTCCGCGACATAGAGAATCGGGCCCACGATAGCCATCCCCTTTGGAGCATGGAGAAGGTCCGACACGCCGCCTTGTATGAACTTGAGGTGGATGATCTTCCCCTCGGAATTCAACTTTGTGATAAAGCCGTTGTTGTCTCGGGCCTCCGGCTCCCCATTAATGTTGGAAATGAAATATTCTTTTCCGGATGGGTCGCCGACGAAACTGTTCGGAGACTCCAAACCCGTGATCTGGGCTGCTTGGCCGGGTAATGTCAGACACAGTGTGAGAGCCCAAGGGAGGAAAAGGCGGTAGTAGGAGTACAAGAGCAACGACCGGATGTTTTTCATTAGATTGAGGTTATCGTATCGAAGGGGCGGAGAAACTGTCAAGGAAAGAGGGGACGAGGAGTGACCGAGAGGAAGTAACCGGATTCCTGGCCACTAGCACGTACCTGCAACCGTTCAATGAGCGTTGACTTGCATAAAATTCACCTGCTAAGTTGCAACAATTTTGCCGGCCCAATAGCCACAGGGGAGGGGGACTGTGACCGCACGATTGATTGATGGAAAAGCGCTTGCGCAGCAGGTTCGTGATCGTCTGACAGAGGCATCGGCGGAGCTGTTCGCAAAGAAATCGATTAAAGCGGGTCTTGCGACCATTTTGGTCGGTGACGATCCCGCCTCGCATGTCTATGTCCGTAATAAGCAAAAGGCCTGCGAATTGGCAGGCATCCATGTCGACGATCACAAGCTTCCGGCCAGCACGACGCAGGCCGAGCTCTTGGCGCTGATTGACAAGCAGAACGCTGACCCTAAAATCCATGGAATCCTGGTTCAGCTCCCGCTTCCCAAACACATCGACAGCAAGGTCATCTTGGAAGCCGTCTCGCCGCTCAAGGATGCAGATGGCTTTCATCCGTATAACTTCGGCCGGCTTGTGGAGGGGCATCCCGTATTCGAAGCGTGTACTCCTAAAGGCGTCATCAAGATGATTGAGTCGGCGGGCGTGACGATTGAGGGAAAACGGGCGGTGGTCCTGGGACGAAGCAATATTGTCGGGAAGCCGTTGGCGTTGATGTTGCTCCAGCGGAATGCGACGGTGACGATTTGCCATTCGAAAACGAAAGACCTCCCTGCGGTCTGCCGTGAGGCGGAGTTGCTTCTGGTCGCGATCGGAAAGGCGAAGTTTGTGACGGCCGACATGGTGCGCGAGGGAGCGGTCGTCATCGACGTGGGTATGAACAAAACGCCTGAAGGCAAGTTGTGCGGCGACGTTGATTTTGACGCTGTGAGCCAGAAGGCCGGTTGGATCAGCCCGGTTCCGGGTGGAGTTGGTCCGATGACCATCGCGATGCTGCTCGAAAATACGGTGGAGTCCGCCAAGAGGGCAGCAGGAATCAGATAAGGGACCATCCATGAGCCGAGAGCCACAACGCCTAATCGATATTCTCAACCGGGGCACGTTCGCCGTCACCGTCGAGTACAATCCCCCCAAGGGCACGAATATCTCGTCTGTGCTGGAGAGCGCCAAGCAGCTGGTGGGGCGTGTCCACGGAGTGAACGTCACCGACAATACTGCGGCCGTGGTTCGGGCCGGCTCGCTGCCGGTCTGCCGCCTCCTGTATGAGTTAGGGCATGATCCCGTGATGCAGTTGACCTGTCGTGATCGCAACCGAATTGCGATGCAGTCGGATTTGATGGGTGCACATATGCTCGGGATTCGGAATATTTTGTGCCTCACCGGTGATTACCCGACCGTCGGAGACCATAAGGAGGCCAAGCCGGTCTATGATCTCGATTCGGTTCAAGTGATGCAGCTTGTGCAGGGATTGAACAATGGACACGACATGACCGGCCACAAACTGGATGGCTCGACGGCGTTTACCATCGGTGCCGCAGTGACCCCGGAAGCTGATCCTCTGGGGCCTATGCTTGCCAAGTTTGAAGTGAAGGTGAAGGCAGGTGCACAATTCTTCCAGACCCAGGCGGTGTACCATCCGGAGCAGTTCGGGAGCTTTATGAGCGCGATCCGGCCGTTCAAAGTGAAGGTTCTGGCCGGTATCCTCGTGTTGCGCAATCACAAGATGGCCGAGTTCATGAATGTGAATATTCCGGGTATCTCGGTTCCAAACGAGATGATCGAAGAACTCAAGGCTGCCGGAGAGAGAGCCGAGGATGTCGGGGTCGACATCGCCGTACGGACGATCAAGGCAGTGCGGCCGCACTGCGACGGTGTCCACATTATGGCGATCAAAGCGACGCATCGGTTGGGAGAAATCATCACCAAGGCCGAGTTGGATTGATGACCATCCTCGATTTCCATCAGTACAAGCGAGAAAAGAAGAAAGTGGTCGTGGTGACGGCCTATGATGCGCTCTTCGCCCGTATTGTGCAGGAAGCGGGGATTCGTGCGATCCTGGTGGGAGATTCGCTGGGCGTCGTTGTCCAAGGAAAGCCCAATACGTTGACGGTCACGATGGAGGACATGCTGTACCATACCAAACTGGTTGCCGGCGCCGCGGAGCGGTGTCTGGTGATCAGTGATATGCCGTTCATGTCCTATCAGGCCAGCACGGAGGAGGCAGTACGCAATGCTGGCCGCTTGATGCAAGCCGGGGCGGCCGCTGTGAAGCTGGAGGGAGGCGCCGCCATAGCGGATCGAATCAAAGCGATCGTGAGCATTGGGATTCCTGTCATGGGTCATCTAGGCATGACACCGCAATCGGTCCATGCGCTTGGAGGCTACAAGGTTCAAGGTAAAGCCGAAGATCAAGCCTCCAGACTATTGGAAGATGCTAAAGCTCTGGAGGCTTCCGGGGCATTCGCCCTCGTGTTGGAAGCGGTGCCTATCGGGTTGGCCAAAAAAATTACCCACGCTCTTTCGATCGCCACCATTGGGATTGGAGCGGGTCCACACTGTGACGGCCAAGTACTCGTGCTCTACGATCTGCTCGGACTCTTTGATACCTTCATCCCGAGATTCGTCAAGACCTATGCTCACCTTAAGGCAGATGCCCTTCAAGCACTGAGTCGTTATAAGGAAGAAGTCGAGCAGGGGAAATTCCCGAGCGACTCCGAGAGCTACCACTAAATAAGCACCGCTTCTCGATCTGCCTGTGGAGGAGTGGCCTCGTCTCTCGTGAGTCAATTATCCCGGTCTTTGCGGGGAGTCATGGGTGAGAAGCATGAAGAGAACGGGGCGGAATTCTGAACCTTCCAAGGTTGAAGTTCTGCACCTTTCGGTTAAGGCGATCACATCGATGCCCATATAAGGAGAAGGAGCCTTTTGAATTCGTTCTAAGCCCTTACGCGCAAGCTTCCGAGCAGCGGTTTCGTTGCCCAAAAACCATTTCAGGTTCGAAGCGGCAAACTGGATGAGGGCTTGAAAAAAGTTTCCTTGCTCAGTGTTATGTCCGGCGGCGTGCCACAGCCCTTCGAAGACCTCATGGCATTCCCACCAATAGGCAAAATTGTAGAGGTCGATTCCATACAAATAATCTTTTGAAGTTTGCCATTGATCGGTGGCGAAGTGGGTTGGTTTTGGCTCTGGCCTACCATACGAGTGCCCCCTTACATCACGGCGTGGATGTGGTGTCTGGCCGGGTACAAAACGGTATGAGGGAAACGGTTGTGTGGAATACCGCGGCCAGTTGGGGTCGGGCGGCGTCGGCTCGATCACCTTAGTCTCAGACGCTGTTACAGGGTACCTGAAAGACTGTTCGATCATCCAACCGCAGAGCCGTCAGTTGCCGTCCCCACACACAGCCACTGTCGATGGCGAAGAGATGCTCTTCGCAGTGGAGTCCTAATGCAGCCCAGTGTCCACAGACGATTATCGCATCGCGGCGGGATTGGCCTTCAATTTTGAACCAGGGGACATATCCGACGGGGATCCGGTCGGGGGGGCCGCTATAGGAAGATTCCATCCGACCATCGAGGGAGCATGCCCGAAGCCTTGTGAAAACTTTCAGGATGGTTGCAAGTCGAGTAGGACCAATCAGGTTGGAGGACCACTGCAAGTGTTTGCTGGGATAGAGGGCATGGAGAATATCCCGGTAGCATGGACCCCGCAAGCCGGTTTCAACCTCCTGGGCCAGCTGTTCAGCTTCATCGATCGACCATTGAGGCAGCAAGCCTGCGTGGACAAGGGCGAAGGGACCTTCGCGATAGAAGAGCCGTTGTTGACGGATCCAGGCGAGGAGCTCATCACGATCTGGTGCCTCAAGGACGCCTTGAAGGGTGTCTTCGGGACGGACGGTGACAATATTCGCCGCAACGGCAAGGAGGAAAAGGTCATGGTTGCCCAGCACGACAACGGCCCTATCTTTCAGCGCCTTGATATAACGGAGGACATGGAGCGAATCCGGCCCGCGGTTCACCAAATCACCGACAAACCAGAGACGGTCGGCAGTCGGGTCAAATTGAATGTGCTCAATAAGGCGTTGTAAGGCATCATGGCATCCCTGCACATCACCGATTGCATAGGTAGCCATGGATGAAGGATCGCTCTCCTCTCGTGTTCAACTTGTCGTGACAATATCGAGGCAAGACTGTGTCATCTCACCGTCAGATTCAGCCCGTTCGGGTTTTCAGTTATGGAAACCTGGCTTCAATTCGACTCGAGAGCCCGCCACGGGCTGTGAAGGTGCCGATGACTTTCGCCCAAACGGGTCGGCTGGATTTTACGACATCGTGCAGGATGCGATTGACGGCGTTTTCATAGAAGATACCGAGATCGCGGTAGGCGTGGATGTACATTTTGAGTGATTTCAGTTCAAGACATTCTTTATCGGGCATGTAGTGCAGGGTAATGGTCCCGAAGTCCGGCAAATTAGTCTTGGGACAGATGGCCGTGTATTCGGGAATCTCGATCGTAATTTCATAACCCTTATACTGATTCGGGAAGGTTTCTATTTCCGGCAGAGGAGAGTTGATACCGCTTCTTGCGTGTCGCTCATTGTAGCCCAATTTCGTGGTCTTTTGCGTACCCCTCATCGTCTCCTCTTCCCGTCGACCCCATTCATACTTGCTTCATCCATTCGGTCTGGCCGATTTTTTCCAGTTCAATATATAGCGAGACCCATGGACATTTCATCTCGGGATAGACTTCGCAGAGTCCACCTCGGCGGACACCGCCACAAGGACCGTGTGCCATAAACTTCGGACATTCAGCCTTGACTGAATCATCCGGAATCGGCGGTCGCTTATGGACCCCGCCAACGTGGACACCCGCGTCATCTTCACCAGGGATGAGAACACGTAGTAGCATAAAATGTAGTGTAAACGGAACGCGGCGAATCGGCAATCTCTAAACATGAATTGTTGAAGGATATGGAGACCTTCATCCGTGCTATTCCTTTGTTCGAGATGTTTGGGGCGAATGGCCTATCCAAACCAGCTGAACCTAGGCCTTCTTTCGGATGCCCTGGGCCCACTTAGAAGTTGCTTTGATTTTCATAACGTTATAATCTTTGTACGAGTGTAGACGATCGGTTTTTGTACAGTAGGGCAACCATGGGGACGAGAAAAGGCTGGAGCAAGATTGACAGTCTTTTTTCGGCTTTGCTAGGATGGTCGAGATTTAGTGGTTGAGAGTTGGTCCGATTATCCAACATCCTCAAGTCCCCAAGTTTTCTTTCGTTGCATGTATTGCATGAGGAATATAAGCAGCGGCCAGCCGTTGCTCACGATATAAGGGAGGTGCCTGATGAGTCTTGATTATGTCAAGTTTTCGAATGGGTTCGAAAAGTTTATGCCAAAAGAATACCGGGATATGGTGGAACATGGACCTTTTGGGAAAAAGGTCACGGTCTCACAGATGGGAAGTTTCAAGGAAGTGCTGGAGGAGCATCCCATGTGTGCCGGTTGTGCGATGACGCTCTTCATTCGACTTGCCATGATTGCGTTTCCCAATCCCGAAGATACCATTACCGTCGGGACGGCCGGGTGTGGTCGTCTTGCCATCTCTCAGGCTGCGATCCCCTTCGTCTATGGCAACTACGGCGACCAGAATGGAGTGGCGAGCGGCCTGTCCCGTGGCCTCCGTCTTCGCTTCGGTGATAAACCGAAGGATGTGGTCGTGATGGCTGGAGATGGTGGAACGGCGGATATCGGATTCCAACAGGTTCTCCATTCGTGGTTCCGCAAGGAACGATTTACGACCATCATGTTGGACAACGAAGTGTATGGGAATACCGGTGGTCAGGAAAGCGGGATGACCAATCGGGGCGCT
>CAZNBG010000102.1:0-5425 GCA_964570915.1 uncultured Nitrospira sp.
GTAGAGTTTGTGTTTCACGCCTCGGCTACATTCGAGTACACGGACGTCTCGCCGAAGCAATGAGTGCTTGTCGGGACCGCCTGCGTGCCGTTCCTGGAGCATGACGACGCGAACCGCGCGCTGATGGGTTCCAACATGCAACGCCAGGCGGTTCCCTTGGTGACCTCCGAATCTCCTCTCGTCGGAACCGGAATGGAAGCAGTGGTCGCCCGAGACTCAGGGTACGTTATCCAGGCTCGTCGGGCCGGAGTCGTTGAGAGTGTCGATGCAACTCGTATCGTGGTGCGGGCCGATGCGAAAGACGGCAAGAAGGGCAAGGATTCCGGGTTGGACGTCTATGACCTAATCAAGTTCCAGCGGTCGAACCAGAATACCTGTATCACCCAGACTCCTGTGGTTCGAATCGGGCAGCCGGTCAAGAAAGGACAGGTACTCGGAGATGGGCCGGCGATCGATCATGGAGAACTCGCACTGGGAAAAAATGTGCTCGTCGCGTTCATGCCATGGGGGGGGTACAACTTCGAAGACGCTATTTTGCTCAGCGAGAAGTTAGTCCGTGAAGACGCCTTCACCTCGATCCACATTGAAGAGTTTGAGGTCGAAGCTCGGGATACCAAGCTTGGTAAGGAGGATGTCACGCGGGACATCCCCAATGTGGGTGAAGAAGCACTCAGGAATTTGGACGAGAGCGGGATTATCCGCATCGGGGCGGAAGTGAAGCCGGGTGACATTCTGGTAGGAAAAGTCACGCCTAAAGGTGAAACGCAGCTGACCCCTGAGGAAAAGCTGCTGCGAGCGATCTTCGGTGAGAAGGCCGGCGATGTGAAGGATACATCGTTGACCGTGCCTCCCGGAGTAGAAGGCATCGTGGTCGACGTCAAGATCTTTTCGCGCAAAGGACTTGATAAGGACGAGCGTTCGAAGAGCATCGAGACCGATGACCAGATGAAGTTGCAGCGGGATCACCATGAAGAGTTGCGGATCATCGATGAAGAAAAGACGAAGAAGATTCGGAAGTTGTTGCTCGGCAAGGTCGTCGGCCGTGACCTCATGGATCCGGAGAGCGGCGACGTTATTTTGAAGAAGAAGGGGAAGCTGACGGCGGAGATTCTCAAGAGATTGCCCGACGATACGGTACGACACATTATTTTGAGCGATCCTGACGAGCAAAAAGAACTAGAGGACGTCGAACGGCGGGCGAAAGAACAGATTGAGATCCTCCAGACTCTGTACGACGAAAAAGTCGGTCGCTTGAAACGAGGGGATGAATTGCCTCCTGGCGTGATCAAGCTTGTCAAGGTCTACATTGCGATGAAACGCAAGATCCAAGTTGGTGACAAGATGGCCGGCCGTCATGGCAATAAGGGCGTCGTGTCGCGGGTCTTGCCCGAGGAGGACATGCCCTATTTGCCGGACGGGACCCCTGTAGAAATCGTGCTGAATCCGCTCGGCGTGCCGTCGCGTATGAACGTGGGGCAGATTCTGGAAACCCATCTCGGATGGGCGGCCAAGGCTTTGGGGGTCAAGGTGGCAAGTCCGGTGTTTGACGGAGCATCGGAGAAGGAAATTAAGGATCTGTTGAAGAAGGCCAAGCTGCCGATGAGCGGTCAAACCCAGCTTATTGATGGGAAGACCGGCGAACCGTTCGGCAGTCCGGTGACCGTCGGGTATATGTACGTGCTCAAGCTTCACCATTTGGTGGACGACAAAATCCACGCGCGATCCATTGGCCCGTATTCGCTTGTGACCCAGCAGCCGCTGGGCGGCAAGGCTCAGTTCGGGGGCCAGCGTCTTGGGGAAATGGAAGTCTGGGCGTTGCAAGCCTACGGTGCGGCTTCGACGCTGCAGGAATTCCTCACCGTGAAATCCGACGATGTGCCGGGCCGGTCACGCATGTACGAAGCGGTTGTCAAGGGCGAGCCTTTCCTCGAACCAGGGTTGCCTGAGTCGTTCAACGTGTTGGTCAAGGAATTACAGAGCTTGGGACTCGATGTAGAGTTGGTCAAGACGCAAGACTAACCGTTTGTGTGCCGGTGAAAAGCCGGCATCAGAGGAGGTCACTACCTTGGAAGGCGTATATACATTGTTCGAAAAACAACGGGATTCGGTATCGTTCGATTCGATGCGCATTCGCATTGCGTCGCCCGAAAAGATCCGGTCCTGGTCGTACGGTGAAGTCAAAAAACCGGAAACGATCAACTATCGGTCGTTCAAGCCGGAGAAAGATGGGCTGTTTTGCGCCAAGATTTTCGGTCCTACCAAGGACTGGGAATGCAATTGCGGCAAGTACAAGCGCATGAAGCATCGCGGAATTGTCTGTGATAAGTGCGGTGTCGAGGTGATTCAATCGAAGGTTCGTCGTGAGCGTATGGGGCATATCGAATTAGCCGCGCCCGTCGCGCATATTTGGTTTCTGAAGGGCGTGCCGAGCCGGATTGGAACCTTGCTCGACATGAGTCTCAAGCAGTTGGAGAAGATTCTCTATTTTGAAAGCTATGTGTGCGTGGACCCAGGTTCCACCGATCTGTCGGAAAAGGAACTGGTTCCAGAGGATAAGCTGCGCACACTCATCTCTGAATTCGGCTCGAGCGGGTTCAAGGTCGGGATTGGCGCCGAAGCCATTCGTGACTTACTGAGGAAGATCGATATCAATACGCTGTGGGATGATTTGCAGGTAAAGGCGAAAGCGTCGACATCGGCGGCCATGAAGAAGAAGTACGCCAAGCGTCTTAAAGTCCTGGAGGCATTCCGCAAGTCAGGGAACAAGCCGGAATGGATGATCATGGATGTCATTCCCGTCCTGCCTCCTGAACTGCGCCCCTTGGTCCCGCTTGACGGTGGACGGTTTGCCACGTCCGACCTGAACGATCTCTATCGCCGTGTCATCAATCGGAATAATCGGCTGAAGCGGTTGATGGAGCTTAAGGCGCCGGGTGTCATTATCAGGAACGAGATGCGGATGCTGCAGGAGGCTGTGGATGCTCTCTTCGACAACGGCCGACGGGGGCGTGCGATTCGTGGGCCCAACAAGCGTCCGTTGAAATCGTTGAGCGATATGTTGAAGGGTAAGCAGGGCCGGTTTCGTCAGAATCTCCTCGGGAAGCGCGTTGATTATTCCGGCCGTACCGTTATCGTCGTCGGTCCGGAGCTGCGCCTCCATCAATGTGGCTTGCCTAAAAAAATGGCGTTGGAGTTGTTCAAGCCCTTTATTTTCCACAAGCTCGAAGCGAGGGGAGCGGCTACTACTATCAAGAGCGCCAAGCGGCTGGTTGAAAAAGAGCGGCCGGAGGTGTGGGATGTCCTTGATGAGGTGATCCGAGAGCATCCCGTGTTGCTCAATCGGGCTCCGACGCTCCACCGACTGGGCATTCAGGCGTTTGATCCCGTGCTGGTCGAAGGTAAGGCGATTCGATTGCATCCGCTCGTCTGCGCGGCCTTCAACGCGGACTTCGATGGAGACCAGATGGCGGTGCACGTGCCCTTGTCCGTCGAAGCCCAGGTCGAAGCACGAGTCCTGATGATGTCGATTAACAACATTCTGTCGCCGGCCAACGGCAAGCCTATCGCGGTCCCGTCGCAGGATATGGTGCTGGGGTGTTATTGGCTGACAAAAGAACGGCTTGGTGCAAAGGGCGAGGGCAAGGTGTTTGGGTCTCCCGAAGAAGTTCGGATTGCCTTCGACGCGCGAGAAGTTGAAGAGCATGCCCGAATCAAGGTACGCCTTGCTGGCGCGCTGGTGCAGACGACCGTTGGTCGTGTGTTGCTGTCGGAAATCCTTCCTCCGGGCTTGCCGTTCGCCAATGCCAACAAGCTCATGACCAAGAAGGAGATGACGAAGCTGATCGACGCGGTATACCGCCAGACCGGTCATCGGGATACCGTCGAGTTTCTGGATAAGATCAAGGATATCGGTTTTACCTATGCGACCAGGGCCGGTTTGTCGATCTGCATCGATAACATGCACATCCCGAGCAAAAAAGAAGACTTTATCGGGAAGGCACAGCGTGAAGTGAACGAGATTGAGAAGCAGTATTCAGAGGGCTTGATCACCAACGGAGAGCGGTATAACAAGGTCATCGACATTTGGGCGCACGTCACCGAACAAGTTGCCAATGAGATGATGAAGGAGCTCGGAGCTGGAGGTGATCCAGGCAAGGCGGAATCGTTCAACCCAATTTTCATGATGGCTGATTCCGGCGCGCGGGGCAGCTCGCAGCAGATTCGGCAGTTGGGCGGTATGCGCGGTTTGATGGCCAAGCCGTCCGGTGAAATCATCGAGACTCCCATCACCGCAAATTTCCGTGAAGGATTGACGGTGTTGCAGTACTTCATCTCGACCCACGGCGCGCGTAAGGGTCTCGCTGACACGGCGTTGAAGACCGCGAATTCGGGGTATCTGACCCGGCGATTAGTCGATATTGCTCAAGATGTCATTATTAACGAGATCGATTGCGGAACACGCGACGGCATTATCGTCAGTGCTCTGGTCGAAGGTGGTGAGATTATCCAACCATTGGAGGAGCGCGTCCTTGGCCGCTTGGCCGCGGAGGATATTCGTGACCCCGTCACTGGGGAAATTATCGTCTCCTGGAATGAAGAGATTAATGAAGAGTTGACGAAGTCGATTGTTGAAGCTGGAGTCGACCGTGTCAAGATCCGGTCCGTGCTGACCTGTCAGTCGCCGCGCGGTGTGTGTCGCGCCTGTTATGGCCGCGATCTGGCGCGTGGGCGTCTGGTGGAAAAAGGCGAACCGGTAGGCGTCATCGCCGCACAGTCCATCGGCGAACCGGGCACGCAGCTGACGATGCGGACCTTCCACATCGGCGGTACGGCGAGCAAAGTCGTCGAGCAGACGGTTCTTGAGGCGAAGCATGCCGGGCGAATCAAATTCATGAGCTTCGATGCGAAAAAGAACGCGGACATTCACAACTCTGGTATCGCAGTGCGGAACAAAGAGGGTGAATGGGTCGTTATGAATCGTAATACGAAAATCGCGATCGTCGATGACAGCGGACGAGAGCGTGAGAAATATCCCGTCGTGTATGGGGCCAAGATCAAGATCAAAGATGGAGATCCGGTGGTCGTGGGTCAGAAATTGGTTGAGTGGGACCCCTACTCTCTCACCATTTTGACGGAGGTTGGTGGAAAGGTCGCCTATGGCGATATCGTCGAAGGTGTCACGATGAAAGACGAATTCGATGAAGTGACCGGTTTGTCGCGCAAGGTGATTATCGAACACACCGGTCAGACTCTCCGCCCTCGCGTGTCGATTAAAGACGACAGCGGCAAGACGGCAAAAGTGCCCGGAGGATCCAATGCTGTGGCGAGGTACTTATTGCCGGTTGGAGCGCATATCTTCGTCGAAAAGGGTGCCGCCGTATATGCCGGCGACGTCCTGGCAAAGATTCCTCGAGAAACGACGAAG
>CAZNBG010000102.1:5435-8951 GCA_964570915.1 uncultured Nitrospira sp.
AATGCGGGTGGGGTGGGAGTGTGTGGCGGGGCGGTGTGAAAATTGCGGGAGAAAGGGGTGCCGCGGTATGTGCGGGGACGGACCTGGAAAAGATCCCGCGGGAAACGACGAAGACGAAGGAAATAACTGGGGGGCTGCCGCGCGTCGTGGAACTCTTTGAGGCGAGGAAGCCGAAAGAACAGGCGGTCATCACTGAGATCGACGGTGAGGTCTCGTATGGCGGGTTCGTGAAAGGCCAGCGCAAAGTTCTTGTCGACAACAAGATGGGTGATGTGAAGGAATACTTTATTCCGAAGGGCAAGCACGTCAATGTCCACGAAGGTGATTGGGTGCGGGCTGGAGAGCCATTGATGGATGGATCGGCGAATCCTCATGACATCCTTGATGTGCTCGGCCCCAATGAACTGCAGAAATACCTCGTGGATGAGGTGCAGGACGTCTATCGGCTACAAGGCGTTTCGATCAATGACAAGCACATTGAGATTATTGTGAGGCAAATGTTGCGCAAGGTGCGCGTTGAGGATCCGGGCGACACGCAGTTCTTGCCGGGCAGCCAGGTCAGCAAGAGTGTCTTTGAAAAAGAAAACGAACGGGTACTCAGCAAGGACGGGAAGCCGGCCTTGGGTAAGCCTGTTTTGCTTGGAATTACCAAGGCAGCGTTGACCACCGACAGTTTTATTTCGGCGGCGTCTTTCCAGGAGACCACACGAGTCCTTACGGAAGCGGCAATCAATGGTCGTGAGGATAATCTGTTGGGCTTGAAGGAAAACGTCATCGTCGGTCGATTAATTCCGGCTGGGTCTGGATTTGAAGAGTATCGTGATACGTTCGTGATCAGTGAAAAGTCTGAGGCTGCAGCAGTAAACGCCGCATCTGCAGCGGCTGCTGTGTCATCTGATGCACCTGTTCCGGCAGTGACGGGAGAGGCGACTCGGTCATAACAAGGCCGGGAAATCCAGACCACTTGACAGGATGTAGTCGCGTCATTATAATCCTGCGGCTTTGCTCTTGACGGCTGGTGGTTTTGTGTCTTTCGAGAGGGTCTAAACGCGATGCCGACGATCAATCAGCTAGTGCGAAAAGGGCGGATGTTTGTGAAGGCGAAGACGAAGAGTCCAGCCCTGAAGTCTTGTCCACAAAAGAGAGGCGTTTGTCTTCGCGTCTACACGACGACGCCAAAGAAGCCGAATTCAGCCTTGCGGAAGGTTGCGCGTGTGCGTCTCACAAACGGCATGGAAGTGACAACCTATATCCCAGGTGTAGGACACAATCTTCAGGAGCACTCGATCGTGCTTGTGCGTGGAGGGCGCGTCAAGGACCTTCCAGGCGTTCGTTATCACTTGGTTCGTGGTGCCTTGGATGCCGTGGGAGTGGCTGATCGAAAGCAGAGTCGTTCAAAGTACGGGGCGAAACGGCCAAAGTAGGGTAATTCTGTAGGTGATCATAACTCGGATTGAAATAGGTCAACATGCCACGCAGTAGATTTTTAGGTCAACGTGAAGTGCTCCCCGATGTGCGGTACCGAGATAAATTGGTGGGGAAGTTTATCAATACGCTGATGAGCAGCGGGAAAAAGAGCACGACTGAACGAATATGCTACGGAGCCTTTGACGTTATTCAAGAAAAGACTGGCGGTGACCCGCTTAAAGTATTTAAGGCGGCTGTGGACAATGTGAAGCCAATCGTTGAGGTCAAGTCTCGCCGGGTGGGAGGTGCCTCCTACCAGGTTCCGGTCGAAATCAGGCCGGCGCGCCGGGTATCGTTGGCGTTGCGTTGGTTGTCACAATTTGCGCGTACGCGCGGGGGCAAGAGTATGCGCGAAAAACTCGCAGCCGAACTTTTGGATGCATCGAACAATACCGGGGCTGCGGTCAAGAATCGGGAAGACGTGCATCGGATGGCAGAGGCGAATAAAGCGTTCGCCCATTATCGCTGGTAACGTCATTCTGTGCTGCAGTTGAGCCGCGTGCTGCGATCCGCAGACCTGAGTGCTCCTCCATCGCAGCAGCGTGATCCGGCTTGATCTGCAGCACAAGTGTTTTTAGAGGAGTTGAAGTGGCCCGTCAAACATCATTGGAGCATACGAGAAATATCGGCATCATGGCTCACATTGATGCGGGGAAAACCACGACTACGGAGCGGATCCTCTACTATACGGGTATGACTCATAAGATGGGCGAGGTTCACGAAGGGGCGGCTACGATGGATTGGATGGAGCAGGAGCGAGAGCGGGGTATCACCATTACCGCGGCTGCTACGACCTGTTTCTGGCGGGACCATCGCATCAATATCATCGATACCCCAGGGCATGTCGATTTTACGATTGAGGTGGAGCGTTCACTGCGAGTGCTTGACGGGGCAGTGGCGGCATTTGATTCGGTGCAGGGTGTTGAACCCCAGTCTGAGACGGTATGGCGCCAGGCGGATAAGTATCATGTACCGCGCATTGCCTTTATGAACAAAATGGATCGGGTTGGGGCCGATTTCTACGGAAGTGTCCAGTCCATTATTGACCGTCTTGGGGCAAAGCCAGTCCCGATTCAAATCCCGATCGGCCGTGAGGCGGAGTTTCGAGGATCCATCGATCTGGTCAGGATGAAGGGATACTTCTATGACGATGAGACCTTAGGTGCGAAGTACAAGGTCGATGAGATTCCGCAAGATCTCCTGGCTCAGGCAAAAGAGTACCGCGAGAAGATGCTCGACGCAGTCGCGGAATTCGATGACCAAGTGATGGAAAAGTATCTGAATGGCCATTCGTTGACGGAAGAAGAAGTCATGCGTGCGATTCGAGCCGCGACCATTTCGATGAAAATTACTCCTGTGCTCTGCGGATCAGCTTTCAAAAACAAAGGCGTCCAGCAGCTCCTCGATGGTGTCGTCGACTATCTGCCGTCGCCGCTCGATATTCCTCCTGTTATCGGGATAGACCCGAACAGCAGCAAAGAAGTAGAGCGGAAATCTGATGACGGTGAGCCATTTGCAGCCTTGGCGTTCAAGAGCATGTCTGATCCGTTTGCAGGTCAGTTGACCTATGTCCGTGTGTATTCTGGGACGCTGAAGACCGGCACGCCGGTGTTGAATGTGACAAAAGGGACTAAGGATCGGATCGGGCGTCTTCTGAAGATGCATGCCAATAAGCGGGAAGATATCGACGAGGTCCACGCGGGGGATATCGTCGCAGCGGTGGGGCTCAAGGGGGCCACCACTGGAGATACGTTAGCTGATGAGAAGCAGCCCGTATTGCTTGAGGTGATGAAATTCCCTGAGCCGGTCATTGCGATGGCGATTGAACCGAAGACCAAACAGGATCAAGAGAAGATGGGTTTTGCACTTCAGAAATTGTCCCAGGAAGACCCCTCTTTCCGTGTACGGACAGATGAAGAAACGGCGCAGACGATCATTGCAGGGATGGGAGAGTTGCATCTCGAGATTATCGTCGACCGAATGTTGCGTGAATTCAAAGTTGAAGCAAATGTCGGAAAGCCTGAAGTGGCGTTCAGGGAAACGATTCGA
>CAZNBG010000103.1:0-6748 GCA_964570915.1 uncultured Nitrospira sp.
GGGAGGCAGGACCACGATATGGCAATGACCGACTTCCTGTTGGATGGGTCCGAGATTGATTCGGTCTCGCTCGGGCCACATCAATGATTCAGTTTCGCCGAGAGGGGAGGCTTGTTGCATCGAACTCTTGCGCATCAAGTGAATGCTGGGCGCGTAAAAGTTCACGCACTCGTTGCAATTCGAGAGCGGAAATGGCCCACCTGCATCTCTTTGGAGCGACTTGCGAATCTTGCGGTAATTGTCTCCGAACCAGGCATCGGCGAACTCAGCCACCGACGTTGCATAGCCGAGCACAACATCCTGGGCTCGACAACATGTACTGATCTGCCCGTCCAGACCGATTTCCACATAGTAGTTTGGAGCCACGCAGATTCGAAGCGGATCCGCCCCGTTCATTCCCGCTTCCCGCGGAAACATCATCTGGTGCTGTCCGATCGCCAGCAGGCGTTTGAAGGTCCAGTGATGCCAAATATATGCGACCTTTTTCCGAACACGGCCCGGACTCAGGCGTTTGCCATCGATACTGATGTGAAGAATATTCCCCTTTTTCCGCAACCAGTCTTGCAGCGCGTGCTGCGCGTTCTCCAGCTCCTCCCCAAGAGGTGCTTCCTCAAACGAATTCTGTATGGGATTGTACCGATGAAACGCCACTTCTTCCACGCCATGGTCGGCCGCCCATTGAACGACATTGCTCACCTCGGAAATCGTTCTTCGCGTCAGCGTCGGATAGATCCCTACGCGCAGACGGCCCGGGTCTCGTCGATGCAGAAACTTGGCTAGTTGCGGTTCTGCCTTGGCCCATTCTCCGCCTTGCCTCACTTCATCAAATCGAGGTCCCACCGCGTCGAGCGACAACATCACTTTTCCTCGCTGGCGCATGAACACTTCTATGACACGATCGGTAAACAATGTCCCGTTGGTCTGTACTTTGATGTCGCAATGATAGTCCGCGATCGTGTCGAGGATCGCTTCAATCTGCGGATGCAGGAGCGGATCCCCTTGACTGTTCAATTCCACTTCGACGATGAACGGGAAAATCGTCTCTGCGACCGATCGAAACGTGCCCAGGTCCATGTGACGGCGAAGCGTGCCAGTTTCATCAAGAGCTTTCTGGCTTCCGCAAATTTCACAACGTAAATTGCATTTATTCGTAAGCGAGAGATTGCAAAATGCAGGAGGAGGGACTGTGGTGCCCCCACGGCTCAAGAAATAGTGAGACTCTCGATGGTGCTTCCAGAGGGAGGCCGCAGCGGTGTCGCCGAGGCCACTCCTGATATACCACCCCAAGAGTGCGTCTGCAGCATTGCCTAAGAGTGTTCCAATCCCCATCTCTGACTCTTAGAGCATGACGTCACGAACCGAATATTGACGCCCGTTCTTGTTGGGATCCGAATTGTCCGTCGTCGAAAATATGAGGGTGTTCTCCCAGTGAGAGTAGCGGCTTCCACCATGAGACTGAATATGTGCATGGAGGGCATGCGCAAAGCCTAGAGGCGCGCCGTCCTCATACAACATGATACGGGAACGCCGAGGATGCTCAGACGTATCACAGACGTCGGCATAGTGCTCAAGGTTCGCGGTCCACGCGTATCCTCCTCTGTGAATGAACGGAGCTTGCAGGTCCTCATTTTTGGACTTGGCGATCACCCCATCCCAATAATTCGTGGCTCCCTTTGCACGAAAAAGATATTCCGTATTGGCCTCGCCAGCGGTGATGTTCAGTAACTCTAATTCCAATTGATCGCGGCAAAACAATTTCGTCTCGGAGATTCCGGCAAACTCCATCGGCCATCCACCGAGCCAATCCTTGACGTCGGTCCAATACGACATCCCGCGCGATCGTTCGTACTCACGGATATATCGCAATGGATCGCGGCCTGCCCGTAATTCAGGAAGAATCGTTACTCTGAGCGCATAACCCCACTCCATGCATCGTCTTACGATCGAACCGGCTTGATTATATTTCTGCTTGATCGAGAGCCAATAGTCGGGGGATGGATTGAGGCAGACATCTTTGGTGTAGAGCGCGATATACAACACTCCGTCCCTATTCATGAGCGACGCGGCATTTCTAATTGCGTCCCACATCGCGCCGGTGTGGTGCAAGACTCCCCAACTGTACACCACGTCCGCATGCCCGAATTTATCGATAAAGGAACGGTCCAAAACCGACCCTTGAAGCACCTCCCAATTGCTGGGAGCTCCTTCGAGTTCTCGGATGTGCTTCGTTGTCGTTACCGAATCCGGGTCATAATCGAAACTCAGGATGCTCTTGGCTCCGGCCCTGTGTGCTGCTAGAGAATGAATACCGCTGCCACATCCAACGTCTAAGAAGGTTTTTCCGCGGAGGTCCGACAGCTTCAAGAAACCGAGCAAACACTCCTGTGCAATCTTTACACGTTCTTGCGTAAAGTTCTGCTGAACGAACTCCGACCAATTCTTTCCGAATTCATATCTCATAGTTATGTCCTAACCTCTGCATGATCCGTCATCTCATTGCCGTCCAACTACTCGGCGCTCCCCCAGGTAAGTTGAAAAGGAATCGGCTTCCTTGTTACAACCGTCCTCCAACATCACTCATGAATGAAACGAGGTAAGTCCACATGGGCGCCTATGCCACCTGGGTCGCCACACAAACAGGCTCGAAAAAAGCATTGCTCAAACGAGTTTCTCGTACGCTTCTCAAGACTCCTTGGCTGTATAAACTGACCCGGAAGTTGCATACGAGTTGGGTCAATCCTTCAATTCCCTCGGCAACCGAGCTATTTCTGCACAAACACCTTCTGGCGACGCAACAGGCTCGTACGGTTTCCACGCCATCCAAACTGAATGTCCTCCACAGCATAGGAGCTTTAATACCGGGAGGCGCCGAGCGCCAGCTCTGCAACTTGGTCGTTGGAGCAAGCCGTCGAGGCTTGAACGTTCGAGTGCTGACTCTTCGCGAATCGATAGAAGAGGATGGTCACTACGCCGACCTGCTGCATGCGGCCGGGATCCGCTCATTCGTGGCCGGGGCGGAATTCAATAGTGATTTTGTCCGAAGGCTTCGAACCACACCCGCAGCCATTGAATTCCTCAGTCATCTTCCCCTGTTCTTTCAGCCTTACATCTCGGATATTTTTGGCGAGCTTGTCACAAACCCTCCGGATCTTCTTCACGCATGGCTCGATCACAATAATGTATGGGCGGGACTTGCCGCGGTGTTGGCGGGAGTGCCGCATATCGTATTGTCCACCCGCAATGTGAATCCCAGCCATTTTCCGTATCTTGCGCATCCGTTATTCAAACCGTGGTATCAGGTACTCGCAACGTTTCCCCACGTGCACTTCATCAACAACTCATACGCCGGAGCCCAGGATTATGCTGAATGGCTAGAGTTACCGCTTAGCCGGTTCCACGTGATACACAACGGAGTCGATTTCGGCACTATCCAGCGTGCGAACGAAGTTGACGTTCAGTCCTTCAGAAGAGAGCTTCAGATCTCGCCTGTAGCCCCGCTCGTGGCTGGTGTTTTTCGTCTCAGCGACGAAAAACAACCATTGGTATTCTTTGAAGTGGTGCGTCGGGCCATGCTGAAGGCTCCTGATTTGCATGCGGTCATTGCCGGAGTCGGTCCCTGCGAAGGTGAGTTGCGCGCTGCCATTACTCACGCCAACCTCACCGATCGATTCCATCTATTAGGACGCCGGAAAGACATTAATGTGATTATGTCAAGCGCGACCGTTCTTCTCTTGACGTCCCGGCATGAAGGCACACCCAACGTCCTGCTTGAAGCTCAGTCGCTTGGGTGCCCTGTCATTTCAACAAAAGCCGGAGGAGCAGTGGATGCCGTAGATCACAACAAGACCGGGTTATTGATGGACGTGGGAGACGTCGACGGGTTAACCGAAGCCCTATTGAAATTATTGGGAGATCCACACCAGCGGCACTGTTTTGCCGAATCAGGTCCCGGCTTCATTCAAAGTCGTTTCGGTGTAGACAGAATGGTCGACGAAACCTTGGCCGTTTACCAAAGAGCTCTGTCGGAACCCCAAGCTATTTGAACGATGCAGAACTTTTTTGAGGTACTCCCTGCGCTTCGTGAATTGTTTTGAGGCCGGGGTGAACATATCATGGCTAATCCCTGTCTTTCACACCACCACCACGTCATTCACATCGATTTCAACTACCGCCGCTTGCTGAATCACACGAACACCCAGCACGAGTCGATGTCGCTTGTCTTTCCGTAGAAGGATGCCTTGTACTCCTTGCAAGGGGCCACGAACAACTTCCACCTTCATCCCTTCATGGAGATACGGGTGTGGATCATATGGAAGGACGCTCGTCATGAGGCGGCGCAGTGCGTCGATTTCTTGCTCCGGGATCGGCTCGGGACGGCTTCCGTTGCCGACAATTTCGACCACTCCAGCGGTCTTTTGCACCGGCATCTTTTCTCGCTGAGAAAACCGCACGAAACAGTACCCCGAAAACAGCGGGACCTCGATTTCCTTTTTCCTGTCCTTCCATTGGCTCAATCGCTTGACCGTCGGCAGCAACGGCTCAATGCCCCGCTTGTCGAGCTGGTCTCGCACCAATTTTTCGTGCCGAGATTTGGTGCGCAGGGCATACCAGCGAAGGCCGTTTGACTGGCTGGATTCGTTATTCCGGTCGATGTTGTCTCCGGACATAGCTTCGCCCTCTCACTTACAGCCAACACAAAACACTCCGACTTCTCAAGCACTTAGGCCGAAGGACCCAACACGAGAATTTTCTCGTCAGGAATGCGTTGTTGCCCCAACATGGCTCGGTGTTGTCCCGTCTGTTCAAGATCGGCCAGGAGCACCGCGTCGAATTCCCACTCCACCAAAACCTTTGACGGCCAAACCGGATAGGACAAGAACGATTCCCGTTGCCCATCATCCACAAACCCAACCAAGGTCATATGCATTTCGCGGAGCGACAGATACGCCATCTCCGCAAGTTCGCCGGTTCCGTATATAATGACTCGCTTCACTCCATTCGTCGCCGCGCGGGAAAGGGCTTCTCGTAGCCGCGCACGCATATCCCGGTAATGAGACAATGAATACTCCATGTACAGGTATGTGAGTCGTGACTTTTCAGCAAATCCCTGAGGAGTTAACAAATACCGGGCCCGGTGCGAGGGAATAGTGGTGATCTTGATGTATCCTTTCCGGGCCAGTCGCTTGAGGTATAGATTGGTCAGACCAAGGGCAACCCCAAGTTTGGTTGCTAAGGACCGTTGCGTTACCGCACCGTCTCGTTCGACTTCGGTAAGTAAAAGGAGGTCCCTTTGGCCTTGAAGATTCATATAGTTATGGAGATAGCGCTAGACGTTCAGAATATGAACACATATACAAACAGGAGTCAAGAACAAATCCACTCCCATGGATATTCGATAGAATGGAGCAGACTGACTATGTATGAAGGACGGTGAGAGCTGAGGGGGTCTTAAGGGTTTGGGTGATGGCCGCAGCCACCTTGGCAACCGTCATTCGATCAAGGCAATCCCAATAAGAACAGGCTTGCCCGATACATTTGTCACAGGTAGGAACATCCGGCCGCAGTAAGATTCCTTTCCCAAGCGGTTTCCATCTCACCGGAAGATTATTGCGTCGAGGGTCGAACAAACTGACCGTGGGAACACCCAGAGCTGCTGCCAAGTGAGCCGGTCCAGTGGCTCCCGAAACAACGACGTGAGCACTGGCGATCACTGCCATGAGTTCTCGAAGCGACAGTTGACCCATAAGATCCGTGATCCCTGGGGGAAGCGCCGTGGTAAGGTGGGCCGCTCCTCCAAAATCCACTCGTTCTTGACTGCTGCCGGTCAGCACAACACCAGAGCCGCTTTCTGCCAGGGTCAGCGCCAACTCATGGTAATGTTGGAAACTCCACCGGCGCGCAGAAACACCACCTGGATGAATCACGACGCGAGGGGCCGACATCGTTGACCAACGATGTGCCCCAGCGGCCTGTTCCACCTCGCTCATGGTCAGCACCGGGGGACTCACCGGCTGCGGGCGCAGCCCCAACCCCTTTAACATCTCGACGTTGTACTCTGATTCATGTTTTGCAAACTCACTGCGATGTTCATAGACATGGCGATTGGCCAACAGGCTATACCACCGGTATCGTGTGGCCACTCGAATCGGCACACCAGTCAGCCAGGCAGCCCACATCAGACGCCGAAAGGGTTTCAAAAATATCGCCGCCTCGACTCCCGATGAAAAGGCTCGCCGTAATTCCTTCAATGGATCTGTGAAACGAATCGTTCGGACATAATCCACGTCGGGATGATGATCCAGAAGGGGAGCGACGGTAGGGCTGGTGAGAAACCCGATCGTCACACCAGGCAGGAGCCGACGAAGCTGTGTGGCCACCGGGACAGACAAGAGGACGTCCCCGATACCGTCCGGGCGAACAATCAAGACGTTCATCGACATGTCATGTGCGCAGCCAAGAGCGGCCGCACGACATCGACCACTCGGGTTGGTGTGATGACATAAAGACATTCCATCTCAGGGTCATGTCGGCAAACGCGGCTGAAACAAGGGCTGCAGGGGACGGAACCGACGAGTACGTGATGGCCAGCACCATGCGGGCCCGTCCGAATCGCACTGGTCGGTCCAAACAACGCCACCACCGGAATTCCAAGTGCCGCGGCAATAGCCCTCGGGCCCGAAACCTTGGGTAAGACAGCCGCCCACCTTGAACACCGCACCATCCAGACCTTCCTGTGGGATCCCAACGC
>CAZNBG010000103.1:6758-8555 GCA_964570915.1 uncultured Nitrospira sp.
AACGGAATTCCAAGTGTCGCGGCAATATGCATCGTGCCAGAATGCTTGGTGATGATAGCTGTCGCCTTTGAGACCAGCGGTGGCAAGTACTTCAGGGGGATCTCACCGGTCAGATCGATGAACGGGCTCTTCGTCAGAGCTCTCAACCCATTCGTATATTCCCGTTCATCCGGACTGCCTATCATGACGACCGGATCAAGATGCGCCTCATACAGCTGATCCACAACGGCCGCGAAAGACGTCAGTGGCCAGCGTTTTGTCGGCCACCGTGCGCCCACGTTCATCGCGACCCAGGGCCCGTCCACCGCGAGGCCTCGGCGTTGACCGAGCTCTCGAACGGCCGCCATATCCTCCTCCAGCAACCTGAACCCAAATCGAGGCTTCTCAGGCAGCGATGCTCCCAGCGCCGCGGCAACCGACAGATACCGATCGACGGCATGGATATCGGGGTTGAGGACCGGTATACGCTGAGTGTAGAACCACGGACTTCCTTCCCTTCCATTGGCAAACCCGATGCGTATCGGCGCCGCACTCAGGCGGGCGAGGATGCCACTGCGGAACAGCCCTTGCAAATCCATGGCGATGTCAAACCGCTCTGCTCGCAACGCGTGGCCCTCCCTGAGCCAACTTCTCACTGTCATGTCCACCGGCCACACACGGTCGACGCCGTCTGCCCGTTCGACAAGTTCAGCCCACTGACGCTTGACCAGCCAAGTAATATGCGATCCCGGCCATTGCGATTTGATCGCCGACACGACCGGAAACGTGTGGACGATATCCCCGAGAGAGCTCGGCTTGATCAAAAGAATACGGGCATGATGCAATGCCGACGAGACACGAGTATCGGGGGAGCGTACAGACGGCACTGGACAACCTTTCAGCGAAATGAACCGTGTCGGAACCAGTCGACGAAGGAAGACGACGCGCGATGATCCTGCACAGTCCGAGTCAGTTCATCCTTGTCCCACCGAATGGACCTGCAATTGAGGAGAATATAGCTTGTCGAGCAGCGCCTTACCACTCGTCGTGCCTGCCGTTTCACGCTTCTCTTCCAGTGATCGGCAGAGGCGTTGCCAAGCCCGCAGATAGGGGAGCGGCGTTAAATGGCGACGGAAATTGCTGTGTCCTCGCACGATTCGTGAGACCCATTCATAGTTGCCCGAGATAGCGGCGTCGTACCGATCTTCGATGGGAGGTTCAGTACGAGTGAAGAACATCGTGATATTGCCGCCGTCGCGTGAGATCAGATGTGAGGCTTCGTACAACCCGTGCTTTTTAGCCAACCGGCGCAACGATACCACGTTGAAATTATAGAGATGGGCTTCATGGAACGTGCTCTGAGGGGCCTGGCAGGTTGCCTCCACGTTAGGAACTTCCACGACGAGTATCCCGCCTGGTTTAAGCCAGGATCGCAGCAGTGCCAAGACGAAACCCGGATCCTCCGTATGTTCGAGCACATGCCAGATCGTCACCACATCGAACGACTCAGGTGAAAGCGCCGCGTCTTGTACAAACCCGACCTGAACGGTGAGCCCATATTCCTGTATCGAATAGTCGGCGTATCCTCTATTCGGTTCGATCCCGCTCACGCAATGTCCCAGGGATTGCAGCAGATACGCGAACTCCCCTCCACCGGTCCCAACATCGAGCACGGCTTTCCGACTCGACAACAGCTGCTCGATCTTTTCGAATCGCGATAACGCCACATTGCCTGCCCTCAAGACATGCTTCGGCCTCGGGCTATAGGTGTGCTTATAGGAGAGACGATACTCATCCTCGTAGAATTGCCTGGCCTCC
>CAZNBG010000103.1:8565-8901 GCA_964570915.1 uncultured Nitrospira sp.
GGGACGCGGATCCGACCACACAAGGCCGCACGCTCGGCAGATGACGGTCTGCAAAGGCTTCCCGCTTCGACTCCTGTTTGAAAGGATTGAGACCTTCTGACCACCGCAGAGATTACACGGGATAGAAGCAAGGCTGATCTGCTCGCTCATTGGCGTCTTCCTCTCGCTATGGGCCACCGACTCTCCTTCGGCACAACTTATGCTCCAATGTTGCAGCACACCATCGTGGACCAAGGCGGCCATCCATCCATTTGCTCATGGCTGGGCAACCTCGCGCCCGCTGGTCTGCACGGATAACCTACTCGCATCAGCGATCAGCCAGTCGGCGGCCTCGGC
>CAZNBG010000104.1:0-8878 GCA_964570915.1 uncultured Nitrospira sp.
GTACGTCTCTTGGCCGGTTGCCCTTCGAGAGCGCATGCTGTGATATCATGTGCACCGAGCGCCGAGCGACAGGTTCCAGCCCGTTTCGGCTTCGGAGGGCATCCGGGCCCGGCGGCATGAGTTGACGAATAGAGCACCCGCCCGTCGCCGGGGAAAAAATACCCGCAGGTCGTCGCCCCCGCGCCGGTACTGACCAGTTGAACAGCTTCAGTCTCCAGATCCATCACATACATTTGATAACATCCCAGCCCGGTCTCGGCCGGTTTTGAAATGGCAGCCTGCACATTCTTCGGCCAATTGTTTGTCGATTGAAAGATCAATTTGGTGCCGCTGAACGAGAAATACGCCTCGGCATTCTGACGTCCAAATGTGAGCTGACGAATGTTGGCCAGATGGCGTTCTGCGGACCGCGATGACACAGCGGCTGCCTTCTGTTGATCAGCGGCCAGAGCAAAGGGAGGCATGCCGATCAACGCACAGAGTCCCCAGGCCAAAATTGCTCCTGTCTTATGACATCGTTTCAATCCTGACCTCCTTCACTTCCGGTTCACCGTGCCACACCTCTCGTTTCGTCACGGCTCCATCCTGGAAAATCACATAGCTGTGCCAACCATAGTAAAACAAGAGCCTCGCAACCTTTTCGAGTGCGCCGGAGGTCGCCCCATACATGACCGTGATGACGCTGCCCGGCACATTCACCCGAGGGCAGGAAAATAACACTGCCATCCTCGGTCCGTCATACACCTGGCCATCGATCCGGAAACCGGCATCCTTGAGGGCTACTCGGTCTCCGCAGGACTCCTGCACGACCGACTGAACACCCTCATGCTGACCCCCTTCAACCAGGACCAGGACCGATCCTTCACGCGGAAGGACATTGTCTTTCATGGAAAAGACCTTCGCTCGTTGCGATTCCGGCAGTTCACGATCGACGATGCGGGACAGCACCTGCTGCAATGGAGAGGCAGGGTCGGAAAACGCCCGCATGACTGTCTTGTGCGGATCGGTTACGTAGCCATTCAGCATCGGCGGCAACTGGCGCCTCGCCAGACGGCGAAAGGTCATCAAATCCGGGTCAAGCTCCACCCGCAATGGCTGATTGGAAAGGACGAATTCGGCGGTGTTCATTTGCGAATGACTCGGCACAATCGACCTGAGCTCGATTGCTTCCTTCATCGTGATGCGGATGGGAATCGCCATCCGAAAGGGCTTCCCACTCTGCTGAATCCTGACGCTCAGCTTCCAAGCTTCTTTTTCACCGTTGCCCTTTACTCGCTGGGTATGGATATCTCCCAAGGAAAGCATTGGGGCACCAGGCTGTTCGACCCATTGTTCGAAAAACCACCGCAGGTCCCGCCCGCTTTCTTGAGAAAAGACCTCCTCAATTCCGCTCCAATCCGCCGGGCGATTGCGATATCGGCCGACGAATGTCTTCAATCCTCGCCAAAACGGCCCGTCTCCGATCTCTCCCCGAAGGAGGTGAAACACGAAGGCCGATTTCTGATATCCGATGGCATTGTCCTTTTCGTCGTGTTTTCTGAGAAACCGCGCCACGGCATAATCTTCTTCCGGTCTCACATAGAGGCTGTACCCTTGCAGCATCATTCGCCTTTGCTCAAATGCCTGCCGGGTATCTTGAACCAATTCGTGCCAATAGTAATTCGCCAGATAGGTCGTCAATCCCTCGACCCAGTTGCCGTGCTCATCGCGATTGAAGACTGAATTACCAATCCAGGAATGGACGATCTCATGGCCCAAGGCATAGGGTTGGACATAGTGGCGTTTGATGCTGCCGCTGCCGAGTAGGGTAAACGACGGCATGCCAAGGCCGCTCGGAAAAAAATTCTCTACCACCGCAAATTTCTCAAACGGATACTCCCCTAGTATACGGACATACGCATCGAGGTACCTGGCCGTCGCCTCGAGATACTCATCCGCCAAACCGGCATTGTCGGGAAAGAAATACGTCGAGAGCTCAACCCGTTGCCCGGTCGGACCTTTCCATTCTCTCGATTTGGCCACAAACTTATTGGCGACGAACGTGAACGCCTCAGATTGGTCCTGAACAACCCATGTCGAGGAGACTATGCCCGCATTCGTCGTTTCCGTTTCCTTCCGTCCCGATGCGACGACGGTCCAGTCCTGTGGAATCCGAGTCGTCACGCGATATGTACTGAGTGAGCCAGCGACATCGGGGTACCACTGGCTTTCACCGCTCAAGTACACGCCTTCTAAGCCAATGTGCCCCGCGGTTTCGCTGGGTGTGACGAACCGCAAGTGGCGCGGGTCCTTTGGTGGGTCATTGATGAGGCCTCGATACGTCCAAACCAATGTCACCTTTCGACGATGATCCTTGGGGAGCGTGGCGACAATGTGCTGGGCAGAGGCCTCAGCGAGTCGCTTGCTCGTAAATGGGACGGCCTCGACCGACTTTCCCTGCTCACTCGTGATCGACTCGACGTTCAGCGTCTGAGCAAGCGTGAACGTGACGGAGGTCACGTGCGGATCAACCTCCAGTTCGATCCGATCGCTCGCCGCCAACTCATGCGTCGTGGGAATCACCTCGACCGAGAGATCGTGGTGAACGAGTGTGATCTCCTCATTGGATACCAGGGCCGATGCGTCCGGAACCAGGACTGCACCAATCAACAGGAGACTAATGAGGCAAGCGTGAAGAGCCAGTTTCCCGATAGACATCAGGAAACTTTTTAACACTCGCGGCAGACGAGTACAAGCTGGATCGCGGTCAGGAGCCGCTCGAGATCGACTGGTTTCAAGAGGATTTCTTGGGGACCTAACTTCCACGCTTCCTCGAGCAGCTCTTCGTTGTGGCTCCCAGTCATAATGATGATGCCGCCCGAGTAGTCTTTCTCACGCAGAGCACGGAGCACATCGATCCCCGGCAGTCCTGGCATAATCATGTCGAGCAAGATCGCATCAGGCGGCGTGTCTTCCACTATCCGCAGAGCATCATGGCCGTCCTTGACGCCGAGTGCTCGATAGCCGCGTAGGCTCAGGAACCGGACAAGGAGATCGCACACGAGAGGCTCGTCGTCGACCACCAAGATCGACTCATCGATCTGCTCAACCGCGTTTCCGTTACCAAAGGGAAGTGCGGTGCTGGTGGATTGCGCAGGAAGCTGTGCGATTCGATTGACGGCTTCAACGAGAACGTCCAAAGACAATCCTTTTCTTATGAAATCCGTCGCCCGTAGGGCCCTTGCTTGATTCTCTTGGGCTTCAGTCGCTCCGCCCCCCAGGATAATGACCGGCGCATGGGGGTCGATCGCCCGTATCTCCTTTAAAATAGTCAGCCCATCCATTTCCGGCATACGCAAGTCCACGAGAGTGACCCTCGGCCGGTGGGCGCGAAATAGGCCGAGGCCTTCTCGCCCACTGGTCGTCGAAATGACCTGATACCCTAGGCGGGTGAACGCGTTCTGCAACAGATCGCAATTCATCTGATCGTCGTCCACGATCAAGAGTTTGGTCATCGCTGTTGGCTCTCTCTAAGCTGGGAAGTAGCACACTGCGAAGAAAGAATAGCACGACACCTGGGACATGAGAAGGAAATGCCCGGTTTATGAGTAAGAAGCCGGCTGCCCGAAGAGAGCCGCCACAAACGCTTCGGCATTGAAGTCCTGCAGATCCTCGGCTCCTTCTCCTACCCCGATCAGGCGAAGGGGAAGTTTCAGTTCGTCGGCAATCGCCACGACGATTCCGCCTCGTGCAGTGCCGTCCAGTTTCGTCAGAACAAGCCCAGTAACCCCCACCGCTTCATGGAACTGACGGGCTTGAGGCAGCGCGTTCTGCCCGACCGTGGCATCCAACACCAACAACACTTCATGTGGCGCACCCGGCAATTCCTGACCAATTACCCGTTTCACTTTCCGCAGTTCGTCCATAAGATTTGACTTGGTATGCAAGCGGCCGGCGGTGTCGATCAGAACCACGTCCGCCATTCTAGCTTTGGCCGCGACGATTCCATCGAACGCGACTGCCGCAGGATCGGCACCGTGGCGTTGGCGAATCACCTCCGCCCCGACTCGATCTCCCCACACTTGCAGTTGATCAATGGCGGCTGCCCGAAAGGTATCTCCGGCTACAAGCAGGGATCGATGTCCGCCCTGCGTCATCTTCTGTGCAATCTTGGCGATCGTAGTCGTTTTTCCGACACCATTCACCCCGACGACCAGGATGACAAACGGTCTGGGGCCTTCCTTGGTGAGCTGTTCAAGTGTAGCCCCCGATGCCGTCTTCAATATGCCGTAGAGCGACCGACTGAGGACATTCTGAAGTCCTTCTGAAGTTTTGGCCTCCGCCCCGCGTGTCTCTTCGCCGATCTGCCGCATCAAGCGATCGACCACCCGAGCGCCGAGATCAGCCGTGAGAAGAGTCGCTTCGAGATCCTCGAGAAGCTCTTGGTCCGGCGCACGTCCAAGAAAGCGATCCAGTGACTGCTGCACAATATTTCGTGTCTTGCCGAGTCCTTCGCTCAGTCGTTGGAACCACCCCATTGTCAACGATCCTTTGTGGGCCATCCGGTACGGCCAGTTACGAGGGAAGGCACGGGAGAAATCATGCCAAGAATCGCCCGTTCACGACGCGACATTCGCATCGCTTCTCGTGCACTCCGTTCATGATCGTACCCGCAAAGATGAAGCACCCCGTGTACCAAGAGCATGGCCAGTTCATCATCGATCGACCGTGCGCTTTCCCTGGCTTGGCGAACCGCGGTCGGTAAACAAATCACGACGTCGCCGAGCATGCCGCTCGCAGGGGACAAGCCCCCAGGCAGGACGGCCTCACGGGTAGGGAACGCCAACACATCTGTGATTCGATCCTGTCTGCGATACTCACGATTCAACCGGCGTATGCGGACGTCCCCTACCAAGTCTAGGCTCAACTCCGACTCCGACTCCCCGGCAGCCTTCAACACATGCTCGGCCAGTTGGATCAAGGAAGCTTGCCGCACGGCAAGTCGCGTGAGGCTCACGCGAAGATAGACAGCCATCAATGAGAACTTCCGGAGAGATCGTGAGGCGACGAGCTGGCAGGGGGTGACTTGCGCGGGTTCGCTAGTTGACGTTGCGAAGACGTTAGCGGCTCGTGCGTCGGTCGAGGATCACTGCTGATCGACTGATGACGATCGTACGCCTTAATGATCTCTTGGACCAGTCGATGTCTGACGACGTCTTTCTCGTCGAAGTAAACGAGGGCAATCCCCTCGACATCGCAAAGAATGTCCTTGACTTGAATGAGGCCCGAGACTCGGTCGGTCGGCAGATCCACCTGTGTGATGTCGCCCGTCACGACAACTTTCGAGTGGAATCCGAGCCGAGTGAGAAACATCTTCATCTGCTCAGCTGTTGCATTTTGCGCTTCATCCAAAATAACGAAGGAATCGTTCAGCGTTCTCCCACGCATAAAAGCCAACGGTGCGATTTCAATATCGCCCCGCTCGATCAACCGGTTGGCCCGCTCCATGTCCATCATGTCGAACAGCGCGTCGTAGAGAGGCCGCAGATAGGGATTCACTTTTTCATAGATATCGCCCGGCAGGAAGCCGAGTTTCTCTCCTGCCTCGACCGCAGGCCGGGCAAGAATAATCCGACTCACCTCCTTGTTCATCAAGGCGCTCACTGCCATGGCCATGGCCAGATAGGTCTTTCCTGTTCCGGCCGGCCCGATGGCAATGACGACATCGTGTTGCTCGATCGCTTCAATGTATGCTTTCTGAGTCGGAGATTTGGGACCGACAAAACGCTTTTTCGTCACAATCATCGCCGACTTGCCGAGAACATCTCGGAGAGAAGCCTCGGGAGTTCGGCGCAATGCGCTGAGGGCGTGGGTCACATCATCGGCTTGAAGGGTAATGCCTTCGTTGGTCAGAGAGGCGAGTTCGAGAAGAATACGTTCTGCTTGACGGATAGCTTCAGGAAGACCATCTAAAGTAAGTTCTTCGCCCCGTGCGGAAAGCCGTACACCCAGTTCGTCTTCAATTAACTTGAGATGTCGGTCGTGATGACCGAACAGGACGGCAGTATTGGTGCCTTCTCGTAATTTGAGCTTACGCACGAGCGCGGGGTAGTCTCCCTCCCACTGTCATTGATGCAATTGTAACAGACAGGAAAACGTGGAAACAAGAAGATGTACGATCTTTGATGAGACTTCAGGCTCCGGAAGGCGTAGAAGGGGCTCCGACGGTCAGGGTCAAGTCGAATTCCTGCGAGGCTAATCCCCCCTGCCCGTCCTTCGCCATGACCTTGACGTGAAATGTTCCCTGTTGATTGGTGGGGATCTGCCACCCAATGTGACCAGACTCCGGACTGATGGTCATGCCCGGTGGCGCCATTTCCAGATAATAGGTCAACTGATCACCATCAGGATCCAACGCTTTCACTGAGTAATCAAATCGTTCTTGACCGGCGGATGGGGGAGGAGTCGATACGATCCTCGGAGCACTATTGCCGAGTACGAGGGAGCCAGACTTCAAGGAATTGCCTGAACCTGCGGGATCATGGGCCATCACTTCGACCGTGATGATGTCCCGAGCGGCAAATCCAGTGGTATCGAGAACAGATTCTTCTCCTTCTTGGACCACAGCGTTATTGCGAAACCATTTGAAGGTCAGATCCACTCGATCATGGTCTGGATCATGCGCCTCAACTCGCGCTTCAACTTTGTCGCCAGCGCGAGCCACCTGAGGCGAGAGCGAAACAGCCGTCACCTTCGCACCAGTGTTTCCCACCACCACGCTCTTCGTCCGATGGGGCTGACCCTTATTCGTCCCGTCTGAAGGAATGATCTCGACGAAAACGGTTTGCCCACGTCTCAACAGTTCAGCCGGAAGCGTCGAGTTGGTTTGTCTCGAAACTGGGGCATTATCAACATACCATTGGTATGCGAATGAGACCGCCTCACGCTCGGGATCTTGGGCATCAACCTGGATCTCTATCGGCCCGGTCAGTGGGATGGGATCATTCAGGATCTTCGCGAAAGCGATAGAAGGAGGCTGGTTTCCCTTGGCCGGAGCTGAGCCAATACCAGTATTGGGAGAAGATTCTGTACAGGAAATGTTAGATAAGACGGTACAGACAGCCAGGGCAAGAAACCACAATCGGACGATGATTCGACAAGAGGTGCGCTGGTGGCTCACAAGAATCAAAGCTGTTTCTTTCCAATCGCTGATTGAGCTCATGGCACGAATTGCCGTGCCATGAGCTGACCAAGCCGTTTCCTCGAAGTCATTCTAGTCACGTTGATGAACCCAGCTCACGAACCGACTGTAGAAGTCTCCCACGCCGGCAAGCTGGGTTGTTGTATTGCTATTGCTCATCTGGGACATCAAGGTTGATCCCTCATTTCCCACATGAACCGAAAGGGCTGAAGCCATCCCGATCCCAAGTGAGACTTTCGTCGTCACATTTGTGTTGCTACCAGCAGTTGACGTCCCGATCACCGGTGATGCGGCCGCCGTTCCAGTTTTGTAAAACAGTGCATAGAGGAAGCTAGTGCCATCTGATCCACAGAAGTCGGATGTCGGTGCAAACGTTGGGAAAAATATGGTTCCTCCAAACAGAGTCGGGTTCACCACCGACCGCTCAGCTGAGTAATTAGTCGTGATGCCACCGCTGACGACGCTGAAAGGTCCAGATAGGGTGACACGCCAGCCATCTTTTGAGGCGACCAACCCAATCATCGAGGTTGTTCCGGTCCCGCTGAAGGTCGTAACACCGGGATTGGTCGGATCCGTCACTTGGTTTGTCGAGGCATTACAGACGAGGCAGACCACCGCGTTCGTGGCGTTGACAAGATCATTTGTCCAACAATTGGTCGTAGTGGCCTCTGTGCAAGTGCCATTGACTACCTTATCTTTCATGCCATACAGACGCTGAATATTATTATCGACCTTGTCGGAATTTCCGAGATAGCGTCCTGTCCCAAAGAAGATCCACACCTGATTACTGTCGTCGACTGTCCACGTCGGGGCGGCCGTCGTCGGGCCTATTTCAACCGTGCCCAGCACTGAGTCGTTGAAAGTGTCGATCATCTCCGTCGGTGCACGAGTCGCTCCGTTTGCAATACCCCAGCTGGTCGGCAGGCACGGCGCAGCCGAACACTTCATGGTAAGACGATACATCTTTCCTCTCCACGGTAACGTCCCGTCGTGCAGTGTACGCCCTGCATATACGACATCCGTCCTGAAATCGAGATCCTTATCAGCCGAAACCAAGGGACCCATGAATGACCGGAAGGCTCCGACTACCATGCGTGTCACGTTCACGTTCGCCACACCGGGGCCTGATACCAAGTCTATCGGGTAGAGACCGGCAATCTGGTCTGGCGGAGTTGGAAGGTCTGCCTGATAACTATTGGGGCCTGATCCGAAGACGACATACCATTTTTCATTGACCTTACTGGTGATGGCATCACTATTCGGGTTGGCACGAACGACGGTTGGAGTACTCGTGGTCAAACCGAGATCGGGATCTGAAAAGGTCCACAAGAGTTTCGGATCCACTTCAGGATTGGTGATGTCGAGGACAAAAAACGCGCTATAGAAGGTACGTGGGACACCACCTATGCTGGCGGTCATGGGAGGGGCACCAGCCCCTGCCACGCATCTCCCACAGCTGCCTCCCATGCGGAATCCTCCGATCAGAATCGTTCCCCATCCACCGGGATGATCGGCGTCAGGAGTGAAAATCCTGACCTCGGCGATAGTTGGCTTCAAGTCGACATAATACACGTGCGTATAGTCGGTCTTGGCTAGCCATTGCAGTTGCGGAAGCAACTGCATGGGAACAAATCCCCACAACTCGGCCCCCAAGTTTTGGCCACTTCCGTTATTCGTTGCATTCTTCGTAAACCAACC
>CAZNBG010000105.1:0-8805 GCA_964570915.1 uncultured Nitrospira sp.
AGGTCGAGAATCTTCAATTGGATGTCGCTCCGATGGTTCCGGATGCTGCCGCCGCCGACCTCGTTCCCGTTCAGCACCAAGTCGTAGGCCTTGGCCCGTACTTTCAGTGGATCGGAATCCAATAGCGACAGATCTTCGTCCATCGGCGCAGCGAAGGGATTGTGCATGAAGACATAGCGCTTTTCCTCCGGCGAGTAATCCAGCAACGGAAATTCGGTGACCCACAACGGCTTCCAGGCGGTCTTGTCGATCAAATTGAGTTCTTCACCCAACAGCAAACGGATACGACCCAGCACGTCGTGCACGACCGCCGACTTGTCGGCACCGAACAACACGAGATCCCCGGGCTTGGCATCGGGCAATGCGGCGGCAAAGGCCTTTGCATCCAGGAATTTTGCAATGACTGATTCGAGCTGACCGTCCACAGTGATCTTGAGCCAGGCCAAGCCCTTCGCACCGAAGCTCTTTGCCGTTTCACCCAACGCATCGATTCGTGTCCGCGAAAGCGCCGCGCCACCCTTTACAATCAATGCCTTGACGATACCGCCTTTGGTCGCCGCATCTTTAAAGACTTTGAACTCGCTCGATGCGCCGAACGCCGTCACGTCGTGGAGCGGCATGTCAAATCGGAGATCCGGCTTATCAGAACCATAGCGGCCCATGGCTTCCACATAGGTCATCCGCGGAAAGGGTGTCGGCAACTGCATGCCGCCGGCCTCACGAAATACTGTGACGATCATCCGCTCCATCAAGCTCATGACATCTGACCGATCCACAAACGACATTTCCAAGTCGATCTGGGTGAATTCCGGCTGCCGATCGTTGCGGAGATCTTCATCCCGGAAGCAACGCGCGATCTGATAATAGCGATCGACCCCGCTCACCATCAGGACTTGTTTGAACAACTGCGGCGACTGCGGTAGGGCAAAAAACGTCCCGGGATTGACCCGGCTCGGCACCAAATAATCTCTGGCTCCCTCCGGCGTGCTCTTCGTCAGGATCGGGGTCTCAATTTCCAGAAACTCTTCGGCATTCAAGAAGCCTCTCGTCGCCTGCATGATCCGATGGCGCAGGCTCAAGATCCCCTGCATTCTCGGACGGCGAAGATCCAGGTAGCGGTACTTCAGGCGGATGGCTTCCGTCACGTCCGCGTCGTCTTCTATCAGAAAGGGCGGAGTCTTCGCCTCATTGAGAATCTCCACCTCATCAACGAAGACTTCAACCTCGCCCGTCGAGAGATCGGGATTCTTCGACTCATCCGGACGGGCCATGACTTGGCCGGTGATTGATACCACGCACTCGCTTCGGAGTACATGCGCCGTCTGGTGAACCTTGGGATTTCGTTCTGCGTTGAACACAACCTGCGTGATGCCCGTCCGATCGCGAAGGTCAATGAAGATGACCATGCCGTGGTCACGTCGCCGCTGAACCCAACCGTTCAAGACCACAATCTGGCCCACGTGTTTCTTATTCAACTCGCCACAACGGTGAGTGCGATTCTTCATACAGCTTGCACCTTCTTCGCTGACAACTTCTTCGTTTTGTCCGGCTTGGCCCATCCAGCCCGTCTCGCCGGTCGTTTCGATCTGCCCCCCTGCTCGTCTCCCCGTTCAACAGCCTCTCGTCGCTCTTCGACCAGTTCCCGCAAGGCATTCGCTTCCCGATCAGCCAAGAACCTGAATTCTCCGGGCGCGAGATCTCCCAGAGAGAGGGGGCCCATCCGAACCCGCATCAATTTGAGCACCGGATGTCCCACCGCTTCCAACATCCGTTTGACTTGATGCTTGCGCCCTTCCCGGATGGTGATCTCCAGCCAGGAATTGGCTTCGACCTTGCGCACCTTTTTGACGTGCGCAGGACTCGTCATCCCATCATCCAACCTGACTCCCTGCTCCAGACGGCCAATATCTTCGTCCTTCAGCACACCCTTCACCTTTATTAGATAGGTCTTCGGCACGTGGTAGCGCGGATGCAACAACGCTTGCGCAAGATCGCCGTTGTTCGTCAGCAACATCAACCCTTCACTGTCGAAATCGAGCCGTCCGACCGGGAACACCCGAACGGACACGCCCCGCAAGAAATGCTTCACCGTCGTCCGTCCACCCGGATCGTCCAGCGTGGACATCACGTTCTTGGGTTTGTGTAGGAGCAGGTACACGAATGGCTGCGCCGAGGTCAGATGCTTCCCGTCCACCTTCACGTGATCGCGCCCAGGATCGACCTTCGTCCCGAGTTCGGTGACTACTTTCCCGTTCACGGACACCCGGCCTGCCGCGATCAACATCTCCGCCGTTCGGCGCGACGAAAGTCCTGTGCCCGCAATCAATTTTTGAAGTCTGACGTCCATCGACTCTATCTTCCCCTCTCAAAGCTGGAAGGAGTCCTACTGGCTCTCACTGCGCGCATCTTCTCACCCGCCCACCGCGGTGCGCCTAGACACCCCTTTTCCCACGCGAGCACCACCCTCACTGACGACAATTCGATCAACCTTGCGTGCGCGCTGGGCGAGTGGGACTGATACCAGCACATCCTATTCCCATTCGATCGTCGAGGGAGGTTTCGAACTGATGTCGTAGACGACCCGATTCACACCTCGCACTTCATTGATAATCCGATTCGACATCCGTCCCAGCACGTCATTCGGAATCTTCGCCCAGTCGGCCGTCATCCCGTCGACGCTGGTCACGGCACGGATCGCGATTACGTTCTCGTAGGTACGCTGATCACCCATCACTCCAACCGTTCGAATCGGCAGCAGGACGGCAAAGGCCTGCCAGATCTCCCGATAGAGACCGGCACTCCGTATTTCCTGATCGACGATCGCTTCCGCCGCCCGCAGGATTGTCAACCGCTCCGGCGTCACAGTACCCAGCACGCGGATTGCCAATCCGGGACCCGGGAACGGTTGCCGCCAGATGATGTCGTCCGGCAATCCCAATTCGTTTCCCAGCACCCGCACCTCGTCCTTGAATAATTCGCGGAGCGGCTCGATGAGCTTCAGCTTCATGCGCGCGGGCAATCCGCCGACGTTGTGATGCGTCTTAATCGTCGCCGAAGGCCCTTTGAAGCTGATGCTTTCGATCACGTCCGGATAGAGCGTACCCTGGACGAGATACTTAACGTCTTTCAATTTTTTCGACTCAGCCTCAAAATGCTTGACGAACTGCCGGCCGATGATTTTTCGCTTTCGCTCCGGATCTGTCACACTTTTCAGACCGGCGAGAAACTGCTTGGCTCCGTCAAGAATCCTGAGATTCAGGTGAAGCTGCGAGGCGAAAGTCTTCTGTACTTGATCACGTTCACCGGCCCGCAAGACCCCGTTATCGACAAAAATACAAGTCAACTGATCGCCGATCGCCCGATGCGTCAGCGCCGCCGCGACCGATGAATCTACGCCTCCGCTCAGCGCGCAGATGACCCGCTCTTTGCCGACCTGCTCGCGTATCTGCTTCACCGCCGTCTCGACATAGGACTGCATGGTCCAGGTCGGCTTGCAGCCACAAATTTCGTACACGAAGTTGCGCAGGATTCGCGCACCTTCCGGCGTGTGCGCCACTTCGGGGTGGAATTGCAGGCAATAAATTCTCCGCTCATGATCCGTCCGCTTCATCGCCGCGATGGGTGAATTGCTCGTATGCGCGATCGATCGGAACCCCGGCGGCATCCGTTCGATGCGATCACCGTGAGACATCCACACGTCCGTCTTCTTATCGGTCCCAACTCCTAGAAAAAGATCCTCTGCGTCGTCGATGGTGAGATCCGCCCGGCCATACTCTCGATGGGTTGATTTGGCGACGCCCCCCCCCGAGAGATGCGTCACCAGCTGCATGCCATAGCAGATGCCGAGGATCGGAATGTTTTGCTCAAGAAGTTCCTTGGATACAACCGGCGCTTTCTTTTCGTAGACGCTGGACGGACCGCCAGACAGCACGATTCCCTGCGGTCTATACGCAAGAATCGTCGCCAAGGAAACGGTGCAGGGAAGGATTTGCGAGTAAACCTGGGCTTCGCGAATGCGGCGAGCGATCAGTTGAGTGTACTGCGATCCGAAGTCGAGGACCAGAATTCTATCGTGCCAAAGTTCCATAGAGCCGTCGTTCGTGAAGCATCATTCGTCTGGACAAGGAAAATGGAAACGTGACTGCGAGAGACGCTTCACGAAAGACGTTTCACGCGGAATTATTCCCAATCCATCCGGTAGTTCGGTGCCTCTTTCGTGATGATGACATCGTGCACATGGCTCTCACGCAGGCCGGCCACAGACTGTCTGATGAACGTCGCATTCTGCTGCAAGTCGGCAATTGTTTTACAGCCGCAGTACCCCATCCCTGACCTGACGCCACCGACCAGCTGGTAGACCACGGCCGCCAGCGGACCTTTATAGGGAACACGGCCTTCAATCCCTTCCGGAACCAGCTTCTGCGGCGTGCGCCCACCTTGGCCATACCGATCTCCGCCACCTCGCTCCATGGCTCCGATGGAACCCATGCCACGATAGACCTTATACGTTCTGGCTTGATAGAGTACCGTCTCGCCCGGAGATTCTTCCGTGCCGGCAAACAGACCGCCGAGCATGACGGACGAGGCACCAGCAGCCAGCGCTTTCGTAATATCGCCGGAAAACTTGATGCCACCGTCGGCAATAATCGGTACCCCGCTTCCGCTCAACGCCTTTGCACAATCCGCGATGGCGGTCAACTGCGGCATCCCGGCCCCCGACACAATCCGTGTCGTACAGATCGATCCAGGTCCTACCCCAACCTTCACTGCATCGACTCCGACTTTGAGAAGGTCCTTGGCCGCCTCTGCAGTTCCAATGTTTCCAGCAACGAGTTCGAGACCCGGATAGAGCTTCTTGATCATCTTCGCGGTATCCAGAACCGCTTGCGAATGACCGTGTGCCGTATCGATCACCACGAGATCGACGCCTGATTTCTTCAGGAGAGTCACGCGCTCTTCGGTATCTTGCCCAACACCGACCGCGGCCCCCACTCGTAACCGCCCATGACTGTCCTTGCACGCACTGGGATATTTGATGCGCTTTTCGATATCTTTGATCGTAATGAGGCCCTTCAGCTCAAATTGCTTGTTCACCACCGGCAACTTTTCGATCCGATGTTCATGGAGAATCTCTCTCGCCTTCTCCAGACTGGTTCCTTCCGGCGCCGTGATCAACCGGTCACGCTTCATCACCTGGGACACTTTCAGGTCCATTCGGGTTTCAAATCTCAAATCGCGGTTGGTGAGAATCCCAACCAACTTGCGCCCCTTCGTGACGGGGATGCCGGAGATTCGATATTTCGCCATCAGTTGGTGGGCCTCACGAATCGTCTCATCGGGAGAGATCGTCACGGGATCCAGGATCATGCCGCTCTCGGACTTCTTGACCTTGTCCACCTCGATCGCCTGGTCCGTCGGCGATAGAACCCGATGAATAATGCCGATCCCCCCCTCGCGCGCCATCGCGATCGCCAGTCGCGCTTCCGTCACCGTATCCATGGCGGCGCTGACGAGCGGGATATTGATCCGGATGTTGCGCGAGACGAACGTGCCGGTATCGACTTCGCTAGGGAGGATCTGTGACTTGGCAGGCACGAGAACCACATCGTCATAGGTCAGTCCCTGTCTTGGTTCTTTGTCAAGCATCATACCCTCTTCTAGCATGCTGTTAAAAAGGTCCGCCAGCTGCGCTCTCGCGGCACCCATAGCTCAACATACGGCCTGGGTACATGCCTGTTCCGACAGGCGATGGGTGGGCCGGGTAAAAATAGATTACGCGTTGCCTCGTCACATGCTGCGGCCTTGCGGGATGGCCTTTTTGAACAGCCTGCCAGCCCGTGTGAGATCTTCTTAGACCTTCTAAGTTCGTTGCGTTTTTTCCAATTCGGCCAACTCCTCGGCCTCATCTTGCAATCGCTCGCTGCCCTCCTCTGCCGGCATGAACTGCTGGACCCGCGTGTTACCGCTGTCGACGACGAAGACGCTGCCCTTTGCGTCAACCGCGATCCCGTATGGAAAATTGAATTGCCCATCACCGTTGCCGAACCCGCCCCACTGGGTGATGAAATTACCCTCCCGGTCGAACTTTTCAATCCGATGATTCCCGGTATCTGTCACGTAAACGTCTCCGGCTCCATCGACGGTAATGCCCCACGGCGAACGCAACTGTCCAGCCTCCTGAGCCAAGGCACTACTGGCGTGCCCCGCTGCCGCACTGCCGCCCCATTTCGTCAACAGCTGCGGCAAGACATTGGTGCTGGTGTCGAATTTCTGGATGCGGTGATTGCCCATATCAACGACATAGACCGATCCATCCTCCTGATCGACCGCCACCCCGCGCGGGAAATAAAACTGCCCGTCGCCGTTTCCGAAGCTGCCCCACGCCATAATGAACTCGCCGGTCATGTCGAACTTCTGCACGCGGAAATTGGCGCTGTCGACGACGTAGATATAGCCGCGCACGCGGTCTACTGCAATACCCCACGGAGCATTGAACTGACCCTCCCCGTTTCCACGCGAGCCGAACTTCATGAGGTAGCCGCCAAGTTTTCCATCGAACTTCTGAACCCGATGGTTGTTGGTATCGACGACCCACACGTCGCCCTTGCCGTCGCAGGCTATGCCGGTGGGATTGTGAAAGTTGGAGTTCGCCGAACCGAAACTCCCCCAGAGAATGATGAAGCTCCCGGCGTTGTCGAACTTTTGCACACGATTATTCCCGTTGTCGACGATGAACAGCGATCCCTGCTGATCCACGCAGAGTCCGTATATCGGCGCCATAAACTCACCGCCATGCAATAGCGACGCGCCGCGTCCGGGTTTACCCCACTTCGACACACACAGGTAGCCGGAGGTATTGACGAGAATCGTCGCGGTGGCCGGGGTGGAGATATTGTTGCCGATATCCTTAAACCACACATAAATCGTCTTCTGTCCATCCGCGGGGGAAAGGATGAAGGGAATGGTGGCCCCGAACTTGATGGCCGACGTCACATCCACCCATCCCGGAGTCCCGGCCATCGGAGTCAACGGACTTTCAGAGATGAAATAAGCTCCGACTCCCGTATCCAAATCGGTCGCCGAGATCGTCACCACGACGTCCGGCGAGTTGGTCATGAACGCCCCATGGTTGATGACCGCGTACGGATTCTGCGGCGCCGTGATATCGATGAGCACGGGCGTTGCCGTGACCTCTTCTGAGAGTCCGCTTTCTGTTCCATCTTCGAATGACGCCGACACGGCATAAAAGTACGGGGTATCGTTGGTCAGCCCCTCGTGGGTGTAGGGATTCGTCACGCCTTCGATCTTGGTGGCCCCCTGAATCGTGACGTGAGGTGCCGTGCTGAAATAGAGATTGTAGGACTGAGCGCCGGGCACCTCCATCCAACTCAAGTACACTTCCGTATCACCGGCCTTCAGGGCGAGACTGCGGGGCGGCTGCACGGCCCCGGCTTCCACAGCCTGTGCCGGCTGGTCCTTACCGCGACTCAATTCCTCCTCGGTCGGCACATACTTCAGAACACGGTTGTTGCCACTGTCGACCACAAAGACGGAGCCTTCCTTATCCACGGCGATGCCGTAGGGGAAGTTGACCTGCCCTTCCGTTTTACCGCGATTGCCGAATGAGCACAGAAACGTTCCATTGCCGTCGAATTTCTGAATCCGGTGGTTGCCGCTATCGACGACGAAGACATTGCCCAGCACGTCACAGGCAATACCCCACGGCGACTTGAACTGCCCGGGCCCATTCCCCTCGCGCCCCCATTTCGCCAAAAAACTTCCCCGTGGGTCAAACTTTTGGACACGGTTGTTGCTCTCGTCGGCGACATAGATGTTGCCGACGAAATCGACCGCCACTCCGCGCGGGAAAAAGAACGCGCCGTCGAAACTCCCGTCGCGTCCCCCCTTCAATAGCGGCTGGCCGTCGGCTTGAAACTTTTGAATGCGCGCGTTGCTGGTATCGGAAACGTAGACGTTGCCGTCTTGATCCGTCGTGATCCCCCAAGGCACATCGAACCGGCCCATATCGGCTCCGCGCCAGGCGAACCCGAATTTGCCCCAGGCTTTCTGGACGTTGCCTTCCAGATCGAACTTCTGTACGCGGTTGTTCCCGCTATCGGCCACGTACACGACCTCGTCCGGCCCGACTGCCAAGCCGCGCGGATAGTAAAACTGCCCTTCTTGCGAGCTGGGTTCGCCACTCCATCGAGCCAAGAACTTTCCCGCCTTGTCAAATTTTTGGACCGAGTGATTGTCGGTATCCGCAACGTAGATGTTGCCGTCTTTGTCGAGCGCAATCCCCGTCGGCGAGCTGAATTCACCGTTATCGACGCCCTCGTGGCCGATGACCATGGCCAACAGGTAGGGTGATGGAATCGCCATGACTTCTAGCGATTCAGGGCTTTCCCCCTTCGGAGTGACCACTGTGACGACATAGTGATAGCAGGTTCCATTGGCAAGGTCGTCGTGAAGATAGGGACTGGTGGCACCTTCCAAACACGTCGCCTTGTCCTTCTTCACTCCGATCACGCTTTTGAAATCCTCGGCGCTGGCGATGGGGCGGGTTAGTTCAGAAAACTTGATCTGTACGCCCTTGGTAGTCTGAAAATACAGGTTGTAGTACATGGCGTCCGGAACCGGATCCCATGTGATGGTGATACGTCCATTGCCGGGTTTGGCTTGAACATTCTGTGGAGGAGACGGCAGTTCCTCTTCCTCCACCACCGAATCTCCTCCGCCCACCGCTCCCTGGATTCCATCGAAAAAGAGACGGCCCCGAACCAACTGGAACATTTCATCAAAAAA
>CAZNBG010000106.1:0-8789 GCA_964570915.1 uncultured Nitrospira sp.
ATGGCGACAGCCACCGCATCCAGCGCGACGCGGTCGCCGCTGAAGAGCATGACATCGGCGCGCGCCGGTGTGCCGCTGGTGGGCCCGCCCGCAGTCATCAGCGTCGTGCCGTCGGCAATGGTCAATTGAGGGTGAACGGCCATGTTCAATTCGGCGATAAGTTCGTGCCAATCCGGAGAGAGAAAACTGACGGAAGGACGGTAACGCGGATGGATAATGCCGACGAGGTTTTTGAGACTGCAGGAATAATGTGCGAATTTGTGGGTCTTCACGACCGGCAAGTTGATGAAGACATCTGCTTCGTAGACGGGTTTCGATACGTAATAATGTGAAAGGGCGGTGGCGCCGGCCGGTTCGACCCGCAGCCAGGGCTCATCTTCCAGGCTCAACACTCTGGCTCCCGCAGCTTCCGCAGCGGCCTTAATGCCGGTGGCTGCGAGGTTGGCCGACGTGGGAAACCGGATGATGCCCGAGCTGTCGGCAACGAGTATGTCCTGCGCGCCGGCTTCTTTGACGAACTGCACGACCGCCGAGACGATTCGAGCGCTGGTCGTGGCGGGCGGGGGCCTGTCATTGACGACATTCGGCTTGATGAGAACGTGTTTTCCCCGCAGGCCCAATTTTTCCTTTCCGCCGATCAACTCCATCCCTGTGCGCAGCATGGCATCCGGATTTTCTCCGTGGACGAGGGCGACCACAGCTTTGCCGTTTCGTTCGAAGGGATTGGGGCCCATTGCTTTCGCCGGCGCGCGCGCCCCTTCCGGCTCGAAGAGCAAACCGCTGAGGATCGAACGGGGAGCGAACGCGAGTGTCGGCAGAAATGTCATGCCGAAGGCCAGGCGGCCCAACATGTCCCGGCGCGTGAAGGGAATCATCGCGAGTTCCGTGCGTAAGTATGGTAGGAAAAGTGCAGCGCATCTTGCAATCCCTCGGATCGTTTGGTACTCAATTACAAGCGGCGAAGCGAGGAACCGATGCTTATTCGCTTGGCGGGCTCTCTTTTATTGCTTGCGGGACTATCGGGGTTCATTTCGACCGGCGGCGCGTCCGCCGCTTCGTTGCCTGTCGAACCGGATGAGACGACTCGGATAGACGAATTGCACGACAACGAGTCCGGCCTATATTTAATGCTCTATTCGCTCAGCGGGGACGGGAGAGTCGATTACGTCACCGGCCGGAGAATCCGCGAACAAGTTCGGAGTGAGTTCGGGAACCCCGTTTACTACGCCGCTCAATTCCCGTTTTTTTACTGGTGGAACCATACCCTCTGGACCGATCCGGAACAGGACGGCGTAAATGGGAACGAAGTCGTCTATCAGGAGAACGTCGAATTTGATCGCAGCCGGTATAAGCCATGTCTCTTTAACGGACAACCTTGTTGATGCTTATTCTGGCTGGCGGATGGTCCTACGCGGTTATTTCGAGGCGCCTTCGTCTTGAGGCCTCAGGGCGTTTTGGTCGCGGCCCGACTTGTAGGTTTGCAGGATGTCGGCGAAGACCGGCATCAGAGCAGTCCGTCTTTCGGCCGGAAACTTAATCCGCACACCTCGACCTTCGCTTCTGCCCAGCGCGAAGATGTAGATCTCGATCATCTCGTGCCTGTTCTCGTTCCGGTAAGAGAAACTCAACTGCCTGGCGGTAAGCCCTCCCAGCGTGACCATACGATCTTTCTGCCAATGCACCGGCATATTTTTCCTGCCGAAGTATTCTTCTACGGTTCGATGTTGAGCGGTCGCGAACTCCTCAAGGGTTTGTCGGCCATCCGGACTTGAACCTTCCTCGAGGTTGAGGAAGCCGGTAACCGGGAACTGGCTACCGTCTACGGACGGAGTGATCGTCACACCGGTGCCATCTGCAAGGGGTTCGCCTAGGCGCCAATCCGGCGGATAGCTCAGAGTAAAGCCAAACCGCGTGTTCTTGTAGATTTTCCATGATGGGGACGGTCCGTCGGGACCCGCTGCGGCCTTTGCCGCGTGGGGTGGCAGGCTTGCCACGAGGACCAATACCGTCACCAGGAGACAGAGTATTTTGCTCATGACTCCCACCCCCTTTCATCCTCTTTTAGGGGTACTTGACACCCTGTTGGAGAATACGCTAAAACCAATCCCCCCGGTATAATTTTCCAGCGGAAGGCAGGTTTGTCCGTTCGCGTCTGGGAATATTTTAGACCTTCAGGAGGCCAGTCCATGAAAACGTCAGAACTTCGTCCGTTCTTTAATCCGATCATCTCCTTTTTCTTTTTTGCGGCAACGGGTCTCGTTGCTCCAACCGCTGTACCCGCGGCCGACTCCGATGCTCATAAGAATCATGAGATGAATCATGCCGCGATGGGAATGACTGACAATTCCAAGGAGCCGTGGGCGCAGAAGCTGAAAGGCCAGACCATTGTGGAAGACGCGATGTCGGGCCGGGCTTCCCGGTCCGCCTTGGTTGAGATGCAGCATAATCGGCTCATGGAGCAGATGACGCGGCAAGTACAGACCGGGCAGGCGACCAATACCGGCATGTTCAACGGCATGTCCACCATGCATCAGTACGATGGACAGGGATATCTCTTGGCTTCCCAGCCTGATGCGGAGCCTGTCTCGGTCCCGGGCGGCCGTTGTCCGAGTACTGCGCCCGTCCAAAAATATGATATTTCTGCGATCAACGTCGAAATCACCCTCAATCAGTGGCTCGATTTTTATCCCGGCTACATGTACGTCCTGACCGAAAATTTGGAGAAGGTGCGCGCGGAGGAGGCCAAGAATAAAGCGGCCCGTGAAAACGAGAAGGACCAATACGATCCCGGCGCGGTCACCAATGGCATTCAGGGCGACTACATCCAGCCGCTGGTCATCCGGGGGAACCAGGGTGACTGCGTGAAAGTTACCTTGAGGAATGCTTTGGAAGGCGGAGAGGCCGTAAGCCTGCACATCCACGGCTCCAGCATGATCATGAGCGGAACGGGTAAGCCGGCCACGACGACGAATCCCGATTCGATTGCCGCGAAGGGCAAGAGCGTGGAGATGGAATGGTATATCCATCCCCAGACCCAGGAGGGAGGACGTCAGTTCCATTCCTATAGCAACGATCGCGAACTGACGGTTCTGGGGATGTTCGGCACCTTTGTGGTGGAACCCAAGGGCTCGAAGTATCTCGATCCGCTTGGAAAAGGCGAACCCACGGAGATGCGGAGCGGCTGGCAGGCCATCATTCAAAACGGCGCCGGCCCGGACTTCCGCGAGTTTGTACTCATCTACCATGAAGTTGGTGACGAAGCGTTTAGGCCGGTGAATAAGAAGGGGGATTTTCTGCCGCAGCGTGATCCTTTGACCGACGCCTATCGGCCCGGCGGCCGTGCGCTGAATTACCGGAGCGAGCCGTTCGGCATCAACAACATGCATGTGCAGCACGAATATTTCGGTTTCGAAGACGAATCCATGGGTTACAGCTCCTATACGTTTGGCGACGCCCCGACCACCATTCCGCGGTCCTATATGGGAGACCCGGCCAAATTCCGTTTGATTCACGGCGGCTCGGAAGTCTTTCATTCGCACCATCCGCACGGCGGGACGATCCGCTGGCTGCGGAGTCCGCGGTCCAGTGACGAGATGCCCCTGTGGTTCGCGGCCAAGGACGGGCCAGTTAAATATCCTGTGGTCCGTACGAAATCAGATCGCGTCGACGTCCAGGTGATCGGGCCCTCGGAAGCCTTCGATCTCGACACCGAGTGCGGTTCCGGTCTGTGCCAGCAACTGGCGGGCGACTTCCTGTTCCACTGCCACGTGGCCCATCACTATGTGGCTGGCATGTGGGGCTATTGGCGGGTCTATAACACCATGCAGCAAGGCGACCTACGCACCGACGTGATGCCGGACCTTCGTGAATTGCCGGACCGCAAAGGCCGGATGAAAGGCGGCGTCTCATCGGACAAGCTGGTCGGGAAGACGGTGGACTGGTTCGGCAAAACCTTCCAGATCGTGGACAAAGGAAAAACCAACTGGAAGAGCAACCCGGCCGTCGTCACGATCAAGGATTGGGTTGAGATGCAGCTGCCGACGCAAGGTAAGCCAGGTCATAAGGATGACGAGGCCGGCCAGATCAAGTCGTACGATGCGACTGTGCTGGATTGGGGATGGAAGGGCAACACGGCATTGACTGAAAAAGAAAGCACCATCGCCAATCCGAAATACAAGTCCCCGAAGCCGGGCGAACGGTTGCCGATTCTCTTCGAGCCCGCGACCGGCAAGGTATCCTGGCCGCATTTGAAGCCGCACTTCGGAAAGCGCGTTATGTTTTCGCCGAATCACAATGGCGCGCCATGGCTCGAGATGATTCACCAGAACGAGGATGGAAGCCGCAGCGTAGATCCGGCCAAGCCCGGAGAGAATGGGATCTGGAGTCTCTGTCCGGAAAATGCGGGGCGGAAGTATTACAACATCCACTTCATCAAATTGCCGATCGAGATCAGCAAGGGTCATGGCAAAGAGCCTCCGATGGTCGATCAGAACGGTCTGATTTACGTTCTTCATGAAGAAGAGGAAGCCGTCAGGAAGAATAATGACCTGCGGTATCCGCTCGTATACCGGGCGAACGTATACGATTGCGTGGACTGGACCCTGACCAGCGAATGGGCGGACGATGACTTCACGAATTTCCAGTCCTCAAAGATCAATATTCACCCGCATTTCCTGCAATTCGATAACCAGTCGTCGGACGGGGTGATCACGGGCTTTTCCTACGAGCAATCAGTCCGTCCGTTCATCATGTTGGAGAAGAAAGATAAGAAAGGGCTGCCCGCACCCATGAATACGGTGCTGACCGCTCCGGCCAAGAAGGGCGGCAAGACCATTACCGTAAAGAATGCCGCTCAATACCATGTGAAAACGGAGTTGCTTATCGGCGCGGACAACGTGAAGGGCAATGAGATCCAGCGTATTGTCGCGATCTCTGGCAACACGATCACGCTGCAGAACCCGCTCAAGAGCGACCACCCGGTGAACGATATCGTAACCGTCGAGTTCGTCAGGCAACGGTTGTGGGTGGATGCCGATGTGGGAACTGTATTCTGGCATGACCATGCGTTCGGCGCCACGACCTGGCCGCACGGCGGATTCGGGACATTGATCGTGGAGCCGGTCGGGTCCACATATCATGATCCGAAGACCGGCAAGCCGATCCGGAGCGGACCGGTTGCGGATATTCGCACGGTCGAGCCGGTCGGTTATGGTGTAAACGGGAGCTTCAGAGAGTTAATGGTACAGGTTCACGACACCGTACCGCATACCGTGAACGTCGTGACCGCCGGCAATCCGCCCGGGCAACCGATCGAAGTAGCCTTGGAAGGCGGCAAAACGGTGTCATTTATGATGCCGGAAAAGATCGCCATGACCCCCATGCCGTTCCTGAATGGAGGGACGCACACGACCGGCAGCGGCCTGAACTTCAGGGCGGAACCGGTCGCGAAGCGGCTGGCGAACAATCCGGATGCGTCGAAAATATTTAGCAGCTTGGTGCACGGCGACCCATCAACGCCTCTGATTCGGGCCTATTTGGGGGATACCGTCGTGTTCCGGTTGCTGCATACCCTGATGAACGAGAGCATGGACTGGGTCTTGTCCGGCCATACGTTCCTTTCGGAGCGCTATGCGGGCGATGCGAACCGGAAGAACTCGATTCATATCGGTATTGCGGAACGATACGACCTCGTCGTGCCGCAAGCCGGCGGTCCGCAATTGATGCCGGGGGATTATCTCCACTTCACAGGCCGTTCCTCTCATTTCTCGGAAGGAGCGTGGGGCATCATGCGGGTGTTGGATAAGGAAACGCCTGATCTCCAGAAGCTGCCGGCGGGCTATACCGGACGGAACGAGATTCCGACGCCGGCGAAGTCGGTTTGTCCGGACAATGCGCAGGTGAAGAACTTCAATGTGGTGGCGATGGATAAAGATCTCAAATTCAATCCAAAAGCGCCTGATCTGATTGAAGTTGATTTCGAGCGGAAGATCATGACGAGGAATCCGGAAGGGAAGATCTATGTGTTGGAAGAGGATGCGACCAAAGTGGCGACAGGTTTGACGCCGAGCCCGTTGACGCTCCATGTGAACGTGGGCGATTGCGTCAAGATCAATCTCAAGAACAAGATGGCGAACAGCCGAGCCTCGTTCTCGGCTTTCTCGCTGGCCTTTGATCCCAAAGATTCGCTTGGCGCCAATGTGGGGAACAATCCAGGCGATCAAACGATCGCGCCGGGCGAGAGCAGGACGTACACGTATTACGCACATCCGTTCAACGGGGAAATCACGTCCCTCGTCTGGGATTTTGGGAATGTAATGGTGAACCCCAGGAATGGATTGTTCGGCGCAGTGGTCGTGGGACCAAAGGGCTCTCAATATCGCGATCCCAAGACCGGCGCAGATATTTCTCAAAAGAACAGCTGGGTTGCCGATGTCATCGTGGATCGGACGATTCAGGGTAACGAGACGCGTGCAAATTACCGTGATGTGGCACTCTTTTTCCAGGACGAAGACAACATCATCGGCACGAGCTTCATGCCATACGTCCAGAATGTCGCGGGGCTCACCGGCGTCAACTACCGGAACGAGCCGTACAAGGCAAGGGAGGAACAGGGGTGTGATCTAGGGCACATGTTCCAGCCTTGCAAGGTAGACAAGCCGGAGGATCCGGCCACGCCGCTCATCGAAGCGCATGCTGGCGACCCCGTGCGTATCCATATTCTGGGCGCCAGCAACGAGCAGAATCAGATCTTCGGCTTGGAAAAGCATGAGTGGCCGATTGAACCGTTCATGAAGGGCGCCGATCAACTCAGCGCCGTGCAGTTCTCGGGAGCGGAAGTACTGGATGCCTTCATTACTTCAGCTGGTGGCCCATATAAGTTGCCTGGCGATTATGTTTGGGGCAATCAACGCCTGCCGTATTCCCAGTCCGGTCAGTGGGGCTATTTCCGGGTCTTGCCGGCCGGGGATTCGCGGATTCTGCCGTTATCGAAGAGCGCGGTCGGCGTACAGAAAGCAGATGAACATCCGGCTCCAAGTCAAGCATTGCCGACCGCATTGAAGTAAGTAGCGGTCGCTCTGTCGTATCTGAGCGGGGGAATCTGCATTTACATGCGGATCCCCCGCTTTATTTTGTGTCGTGTATAATGAAACTTTGAAGAACGCTGTTAAAGGAGACCAGGTATGGTGCTCGATGTGTTAGGGATGGGCTGGAGGCGAAGGGCACTGGGCGGAATCCTAACCCTGGGTATTCTGACTGGGCTTCCATCGGCTTGGGCCTATCAGGAGAGTACAGTAACCGACGGCGGCCAGATCACGGGCAAAGTGACGTTGAAAGGCGGCAAGCCGGTCCCGCGCGGATTTAATCTCGTGACCTTTCCCGATCCGGTGTATTGCGGGCGGATCTCCAACGGTCAGGGATTCAGGCTACTCAAAGAATTCATGGTCGGGGGGAATGGCGGAGTTAAAGACGTGGTTGTGATGCTGACGGGAATAGAGAAGGGAAAACCATTCGCATTTCAACCTCCGCAAATCGAGGCGAAAGATTGCCGGTTCCTGCCATTTGTCAGCGTGGTGCGAGACAACAATAAGGTCTCGATCGTGAATATGGATCCGGTCATGCATGATATTCAGGCCTATGAAACTTCCGATTTAGGGCCTCGGGTCTTGTTCAATGTTCCATTGCCGATGAACCCGCATCATCCAAAGGAAGCGGCCATGGACGCCAACTATCACAGGCATATGGTCGGGGAGCCGTCGGTCCAGACGATTCATATGACGAAAGGGCGTCGGATTTTTGTGATGCAGTGCGGGTTCCATGCGTATATGGAGACCTGGGGCATGGCGGTAGACAATCCGTACTATGCGCTTACGGGTGAGTCAGGACAGTTCACAATCGACAATATCCCGCCTGGAACCTACAAGCTTATTGTATGGCATCCACAGGAGCGTACTCAGATTGAGCGGGTAGTGACGGTTCCGGCGAAAGGATCAGTGGCGGCTGATTTCGAAATTCAAGCGCGTGAAGGGGCAAGGGCCGGCATGGAAGCCGTCGACAACCCACATTTTGGGGTGGGCATTCTCGGCTCTCGAGAGATTAGGCCGACTCTTGAGTTGCAGCTCCCTTAAGGTTCAGATGCTGCGGAGTCTATAACCACTATTTCCCCGTATGTTGCGGCGTGGAAAGATCCAAAATCTTCTGATTGGCATCAAGGAACAGCGTGACATGTTCCCCGGGTTGAAGCCCCTTAAGCTTACCGCCCACGGAGGGATCGACCGCGAAAGACTGTTCCCGCCCTTCCTGGGTGTTTATGGTAATCCGATTTTCTGAGGACTTGGCCAGGGTGCCTTCCAGTCGCTGGTAGCTGCCTTTGAGCGGCGATTTCTTCATCCACGCGTCCATCGCCTTGCTGACCGCTTCGGTGTTGCCGAAAGAGGCGTCCGCGATCTTGTTCGTTTCATCAATGAGAAACATCGCGTTTATGCCAACCGGGATCGAGGCCATTTTGCTTCGTGCCAAGGGCTGGATCTCGAACGATTCTTCTTTGCCTTCGACCGATCGAATGACGGCTCGTTCATGCCCTACCACCAAGGGCGTAGCGATTTGCCCATTCAGGATGCGATGGTGTCCGCCCGCCGAAAGTGGATGGTAGTCCACGACGAGGTTTTGATCATTCACCAGGATTTCAAGCCGGTCGCCTTGTTAGACCGCGGGGAACCCCTTCTCGTTCGAAACTTTTAGTGAAAAAAAACGAGGTTTTACTTGACCGGTATCCACCTCGATGTGGTCGC
>CAZNBG010000107.1:0-8687 GCA_964570915.1 uncultured Nitrospira sp.
CCCATCTTCCTGAAAGGTACGACACGGTTGACTTCCCGGAGGTAGTCCGCGGTTGGCTGACCCTGTATGTCCCGTTTCATGGTACTTTCGAACAGGACGGCGGCACGAATGCGCTCGCCGGTGAAGGCTGGGCTCGTGATGATGCGCGTGCGCATCTGGTGCACGATCGCCAACATCTCATCCTCACTGGACCACACACCCTCTTTGATTCCGTACAGATGCAGCGCGCCGGGTGTGCTGCCGCCGCTTTGATCCAGCGCCGCAATGAAGCCGGGTCTCGCTTTCATTGTCTGAAGCTGCTGTTCGTTCAAGCCGGGCACGTTCATCGCCCCTCCTTAGAGTTTCGGTACCGTCGGATGAGGTTGTTCGTGGAGCTCTCGTGATCGAGAGCGGGCTCCGTCTTACTCGTGAGTTCCGCGATGATGCGTTGCGCCAACACTTTGCCGAGCTCAACGCCCCATTGATCGAAGGAGTCGATGTTCCAGATAACACCCTGTGTGAACACGGAGTGCTCGTAGAGCGCAAGGAGTTTGCCGAGGGTTTCCGGTGTAAGCCGTTCGGCAAGGATCGTGTTCGAGGGGCGGTTGCCCTCGAAGACGCGATGGGGCACGAGCCCATCCGGCGTGCCCTCAGCGGTGACCTGCTCGGCCGTCTGACCGAAGGCCAGCGCTTCGCTCTGAGCAAAAACGTTTGCCAAGAGCATATCGTGGTGCCGGCCAAGCGGATTCAGCGTCTTGGTAAATGCGATGAAGTCGCACGGGATAAGCCTGGTCCCCTGATGAATCAGTTGGTAGAACGAGTGCTGGCCATTTGTGCCTGGCTCGCCCCAATAGATCGGCCCTGTATCGTAGGCGACTGTGTCGCCATCCAAAGTCACGTGCTTGCCGTTGCTCTCCATGGTCAGTTGCTGCAAATAGGCTGGAAAGCGCTTTAAGTACTGCTCGTACGGCAGGACCGCAACAGTCTGGGCGCCGAAGAAGTTGTTATACCAAACAGCCAAGAGGCCCAGGAGTACCGGCAGGTTTCCCTCGAACGGGGCTGTGCGAAAATGCTCGTCCATCAGATGGAAACCGCCCAGCATCGCGCGGAAGTTGTCTGGGCCGATCGCTAGCATCGTCGAAAGGCCAATGGCCGAGTCCATGGAGTAGCGGCCGCCAACCCAATCCCAAAAGCCGAACATGTTGGTGGTATCGATGCCGAACTTCGCCACTTCCGCGGCGTTCGTCGAGACGGCGACGAAGTGCTTGGCAACCGACTTGTCGTCACCCCCGAGGCCGGCGAGCGACCAATCGCGTGCCGTGTGGGCATTGGTCATCGTTTCAAGGGTCGTGAATGTTTTTGACGAGATGATAAAGAGCGTTTCCGCCGGCACAAGATCCTGAACGGCTTCGGTGAAGTCGGTACCGTCCACGTTGGAGACGAACCGGAATGTCATGTCACGATCGCTGTAATGCTTGAGAGCCTCATACGCCATGACCGGCCCGAGGTCGGAGCCTCCGATCCCGACATTGATGACGTTGCGGATGCGCTTGCCTGTGTGCCCGTTCCACGCACCACTTCGGACGCGGTGACAGAAGTCCGCCATCTTGTCGAGCACGTCATGCACCTGTGGCACGACGTTCTTGCCATCGACCATGATCGATGCTCCTCGAGGTGCGCGCAGGGCTACGTGCAGAACCGCGCGGTTTTCAGTGACGTTGATCTTCTCACCCTGGAACATGGCGTTGATCCGCCCTGGCAGACCGGATTCCTCCGCGAGTTCGGTGAGAAGTTTGACGGTGTCGTCGGTGATGCGGTTCTTCGAGTAATCCAGGTAGAGTCCCAACGCGTCGACCGTCATACGCTCGCCGCGTCTCGGGTCGTCCGCGAAGAGGTCTCGCAGATGTGTGTCCCGCACTGTCGTGTAGTGCGCTTGAAGGGCCTTCCAGGCCTTACGTCGGGTCAGAGACTGGATTCGCTGCCTTTTGGTGCCGGCACGTGCCGCTGTCGCCATTTCGCACTTCCTTTCATCTGCTGCGTTTTCATGAACGAATTTCTGCGGTGGCGCGAGGGTTCTATCCCCGGCCCGCTTTCATAGCAACGAGTACATTCCATTCACAGTGAAGTCCCTTCCAGTGTTCTGACCTTCTTTGAGCATTTCTTCTAACCGGCCTTCGCAAGGGTGGCGCTCTTGGAAACGATGACGCCCATAAGCTCGTTCCACGAATTGATGAAAGATTTAGCTCCTGCTTCCTGAAGCGCAGCGGCCAAGTCATGGACATCGATACCCACGGCGGCGAACCGGGCCAAGAGCGTTTCGCAGTCGCCGCCGTCTGCCGACATGATTTCGCTGAGTTCGCCGTGATCGGCGAGCGCCTTCAATGTTCCCTCGGGCATGGTGTTCACAGTGAACGGCGCGGCCAGTGCCTTGACGTAGAGGACATCCGAGGCTTTCGGATCCTTGGTTCCGGTACTGGCCCAGAGCAGGCGTTGCGGACGAGCTCCGGCGTTATAGATGCGCTGCCACCGAGATGAGCCGAGGAAGTCACGGTACGTCTTGTAGATGCGCTTCGCAGTAGTGATGCCAAGCATATTCTTGAGCGCGGCGGGGACCTTGTTGGCGACCGCCGTGTCCCAACGGCTGACGAACACCGACGCAACAGAACCGACTTCGGGCTTGAGCCCGGCATCGATGCGCCGCTCGATGCCGCGCAGAAACGCCTCGGCCGCGGCGACATACTGCTCATTGGAAAACAACAACGTCACGTTGACAGGAACACCGGCGAAGATCGCCTCTTCTATGGCGGGTAGACCTTCCTTCGTGCCTGGAATCTTGATTAAGAGGTTAGGCCGGTCCGCCCGGGCATGCAGAGTTTTGGCCGCGGCAATTGTGCTTGCCGTGTCGTGGGCCAGCAGCGGCGAGACTTCCAGGGACACCCACCCGTCCACGCCGTTCGTGCGGTCGTAGACGGAACGGAACAAATCGGCAGCCCGCGTGAGATCCTCCAATGCGAGTTCGAAGAACAGGTCCTCCCCGGACTTGCCACCCGTGCGCTTCTCTTGGATGGCGGCGTCATACACAGAACTGTTCTTGATGGCATGGTCAAAGATCGTCGGATTCGAGGTGAGTCCCGTCACAGACAGCTCGTCGATATAGTGCTTCAGGGTCCCGCTATTGAGCAAGTCGCGAGTAATGTTGTCGAGCCAGAGGCTCTGGCCGAGATTGTGAAGTAATTGTGTTGCTTTCATCCTGTCTCCTCAACTCTTCCCGGAGAGTTTCTTCCACGATCTCCTCGAACGGAACCAGCGTTTTGTCCAGATTGAATCAGGCATCGCGGAGATGCACGCCGGACCATGTCCGCGCTTCAAACTGGCCGCTACTGCGGGTGCCAGCCATATCAAATCCGGTTGACGCCAATCGCTGGAGGTGCTCGTCGGGTCGTCGAGGATCGACGACGTGAAGGGCTTTTCACCGCGCTCGATACGTTTCCGTATAAAAGGAAGCAGCACACAATGCTGAGCATCGGAGTTACGAAAATCCCCGCACATATGCACTCGATGTCCAAGGCTTGCACCATCGAGTCGAATGGACCGCTTTGCGATTTGGTGAATTGTTCTGACGGATGTGTTGTCGAACGTTAGCATTGGGAGATCCTTGCAGTCTGATGCGTGGATTCCAATGGCAGAACCAATTATTGAAACGCTATCACTGGTGATTGAAGGAAGGCCACGGAAGGTTTCAAGATTGTCGACTTAAGAATCCGTGACTTCCATCCAAACGCCTTGTGCGTCGGCCCGATCGCCCCAAGCCCCTCTGTCTATAATGGCTGCTGGCACCGAGTGTAGTGTTGAATTCTCTGTCATGAGAAGAGGTTTTTGACATCGGGAGTCGTCCTTTCTGACAGTAGTTCCTTTCTGGTATGGCGTGGATGAAACCGGAACCGGCGTTGGGGGGAAGTGTATAGAAAAGAGATCTGTGAGCATCCTAGGAGTATCCCTAGAACAGGACGTTAGGCCATGAACACGAGGTTCCAGATACGATCGTGTTGGTAATCGACTATTCTGAAAGAAAGGGAGCGGTATAAGTTCAAGCCTTAACGAACTCGCTGCCGGTTGACGGCCAGCGACCACCATTATGGGATCAGGGCCGCCGCATCTACGATTTCAACAGTAATGTGGTGCGTTATCGGTTTGCCGTTAATCCAGTTAGGTTCACGTGCTGTAGCCTGCTTTGCATGCCTGTACGGCGCGGTATCTTTTGCAATTTCGGCTGCACGCTTTACCAAGGTAAGTTGAGTGATGACTTTCTCATCGAGCGGTGACAACCTACGGAGGTTCTCATGCGTCGTCGGTGTCGTCTCGGCAATCAATCGATTTCGCTTCTCCAGCGATCCAGGTTTTCGCTCGGCTCCTATTCGTCGTCCACCACGTGCCATATTTGATTATCCTTTCTGATATTTCAAGATGTTAGCTCGTCAACATCTGGTTGCGTCCAGGTTGCAGATTTGCGTAAAACATGCCGCGTTTTTCATTCATTTGCATGTTCAGACTCTTGATGCATCTGGGTTTTCGGTATATCCGGTTCATCAAGGTGTAACTTCGACCCATAGGTCGCAGGTTCAATTCCTGCCGGGCACACCATAGGTAAATCCAAATATCTCGCCTGTTTAGACGGATCATATTTAACCACGTCTCAGATTCTCCCGCGAAAGCTGCATAGATCCATAAGGTGACCGTGATATACACTGATTAGACAAGGAGAGGGGTTATCACGTGCAGCGGTTATGCCGATATAGGAGGCAAGTGAAGGTAAGCACACAGGTGCTTCCTCAAACGATCCGATCTGTCTGGACTCGACAATGTCCTTGTTGTGGTAGGCTTCTTCAGAAGACGGACCCGATGAGCCCCTGGATCTGTGAATGCGGATGGGATAGTTGATGACTCGAGCAAGAGGAGGGACATACCATGATCCCTGTTTTGCACGATGTACGGGCGGCGTTTTTCTTGGTAATTGCACTAGCTATGCTCGTGTTTATCTGTGCTGTGGCAGGTTTGGGAGCAGTCTTGCAACCGATCCGATGGTCTGATAGGAAAAGATACCGCTAAGTCACCTACAGCCATCTCGAATCGTGTGGCCATTCCTTAACCGTGTTTCTTGACCTTCTCTCCTAACTCAGTGTTTTAAACTGAGAACATTCCCCATACCTAGCCAAGACCAACCGGCCATACTGGGACCGCGCCTCTTGCAACGCATTGAAAGTATTATGTTCATGAGGTCACTGGCTCCTGCCTGTGTGGCAACCGTCACTTTTCCGCGTCGGTGCTATATTTGTCCAGAGCGGGTCACTCGCGGCTTCGCGCCAGATGTTCACGACACGGAATGTCGCGAACTAATTGAGCGTCTGGATCTAAATGCTGCACGGAGGAGAATGGTCATGAACAGAGTGGTCACTAAGTCTGGAGCTGTCGTGATGATTGGGTTATTTTTGTTATCGGTCCAAGGCTGTAATACGAAATGGCTCCAATCAGACGGCGAAAGTGGATCAGGTAGCGCGAGTTCAAAGGTCCCAAGCATTTCAGGTGGAGGCTCGAGCGGGGAATTGAGCGGATTCTCACGCAATCCGTCCGAAGAGCGTCTTGCGCAAGGTGGGTATTCCACGGCGATGAATCCATCGGGGATCAGCGCCCGCCAGCGCGCCGAACTCACGAAAGAAGAAAAAGCTGCGGTGGAAGCGGGTTTGCAAGACGTGTTCTTCGGGTATGACCAATGGGGGTTGTCTGAGGTCGGAATGGAAGCGCTCAATCACGATGCCGCCTATCTGAAGGATCATCCAGGAGCTGTGCTGAAAATTGAAGGGCATTGCGACGAGCGAGGCACCAGCGACTACAACATCGTGCTCGGTGATAAACGCGCGAAAGCCGCCCGAAGCTATCTCACGGAAGCCGGGGTGGGTTCGAAGCAGGTGATGATCGTGTCGTATGGAAAAGAGCGTCCCTTTTGCTTTGATCGTGACGAACCGTGCTATCAGCAAAACCGCCGCGGCCACATGCTTTTGTCAACCAAGAAGTAAGGCACTTTTCGGTGAAGCCTAATCGGCTCGCAGGTTGGGTTTCTTGCCGGGGTTCGAAAAAAACCTGTCGGCCATCTCGGATCATCACATCTGGACAAGGGGTTCTTCTTTGAAGAAACTCGGTTCTCTCTTCAAGTCCGAAACTACAGAGGAGACTCCCGCCAAACCTCCGCTTGAAGACCGGAGGGTCCAGCCACGATTCACCGCGCAGTTTCGCAGTACCTTTTCCGGACAAAAACAGGAGGGGCAGGGACGCACGCTGGATATTTCTGTCGGCGGTTGTAAAGTCGAAAGCGAGATGAAAGTGGCGCAGGGAGGAAAATTCGAATGCCGACTCCACATTCCCGGGCTCGATTGGCCGTTACGGATTGACGAAATCACTGTGCGATGGGTTGATGGCAATAGCTTTGGCGTCGAGTTTTCGCGCATTGATCCCGCCGAGTTTGCGAAGCTCAAGATGGTTCTCTCCAACCTTGAGCACGAAGAGTAGTTTTCTCTCCAGTATCGATCGATCACGCGCACCTCTCCTCGGGTCATTCATCTCGGCGAAGCTCCCTTGATGATTGTCCCATTATCGTCGAGCCCTGTTCTCAACCAATGCTTTCCAAACGAGGTTGACACGACCACCACAACTGTCAGAAAGTACAGAATAACTGATGTCTGGATCAAAAATGCTTGGCAGCGCGACAGAGAAAGGAGTGGGGAGTGGAACAGAGGTATGCCATCACCGTGAAGTTTCTGGTCGATGCGGATTCAGCAGAAGATGCCGAAGAGATGGTTGAGACTGCCTGTGAAAAGGCTTCGGCGTCGTTCCCTGAAATGAGTTATGAAGGAATTGAGGATATTGAGGAGGAAGAAGAAGAGTAGTCGGCCTCCATACGGAGAAAGAGTCCTGCCATTCACTCCACATCCTACCTTGGAAGATGAAACACGATCGACCTCATTTGAGAAAACAGTCACCACCCTCGAGGGAGCTGTTTTTGGTGCCTTGAGGCAGAGAGGGAAAAGCAAACAGGAAAGAGCAGGTCACCCAGCCTTCAAAGGGCAGTTAATTTGGTTTGTGGTCGATGTCTGAAGATCTGCTCGGGAGCTTCTTGAACAAGACGACTACCTCGCGCCGATCTGGTCGGAACAGACTGCCCCAAATTCCTTCTCGTGAAGAAGGAACTGCAGTGCTGGGTTCGAAATATAGTGTCGAACGCTGTGGTGCAATGGGTTGCAGCGGAGTTGATCGACCATCGAGTGTAGCCCCGATTCCAGGGTCCGACGCATAGTTCGTCGGAGATCGATAGTTACTCAATATGAAATGCAGCTCGTCGCCATCAATGAACGTCCCACCTGAAGTTACGAACATCCCGCCTGAGGCTACTTTGTCAATGAGTGCAGTTTTCTGGTTGGTTTGACCAAAGGTAACTATCTCCTCGGATGTGGCTGTTCTCAAGCCTTCTGCAAAGAACGGTGCAAAGAAGCTGATTTCAGCATCATTGAAAGCCGGGTGCCGTCGTGGTTCATCGTCCCTAGTCAGAAAGGACAAGGCCGATATAAGACGGGGCGGCTCCTCAATCATCACACCGGACAAGACCGCAATCATCTCATCTGTCGTGATGGCGGCCGGATGAGAATGCCCTCCACCTCTTGAAGGATCCACCTCAAGTCTTACAAAACGAGATGCATCATCATACATGGTTGCGGTCTGCAACGGTCGGCTCTGGCAAGCCGTAAGGGAGAATATGAGAGCGACGCAAATGTAAAGGATCATGCGACAGTTCCTCAAAATCCTAGAATGCCCTTCAAAAATTACAGAAGCAAGGCGGCCATGTTACTGCTCTGCAAAATTATTTTCAAATCACGAAATGTCCGCCCGCTCTCTTCAAGAAGGCCACAACTGCTTCTTCGTCTCTCTCATCCGCCGTACCGCTCTCAGTTCTATTTGATAGGTTCAGGCAACGGCAAGAGGCCTTCCATGTTTTCTATTTCGCAAGCCGTTCGCCGGACGACGTAACAAACCCCTTCATGAACTGAAAAATCTAGTCAGTAATTCCCGCACTGTCCCAAACACGGCCGGCTTCTGAAATACTTGATGAGTCTTGAGTACCACCTCTGCATGGACGGGGCAAAAAGGCCATTCGGTGGTCGGATTGCCTTGGACTTGGGCGGTGATCGAATCCTCGGCCTGGTCGGTGGGTGGCTGCATCACGATCAGAGGGCTGTTTGGATCAAGCAAACACGTATCGTCCGTCAGCTCTGGTCGGGTTGGGCTTGGCTTGCTGATGCGCACTTGCTGTTGGCCATCTGAAAAGACCGTATCGCCATCGCGAAGGGGACCCGTCGGCGCCAGTGAGTATAAAACGAGCGGCGCGAGCAGAATAATAAGAGCCACGAGGCCGATTGACCACAGTGGAGGTTCCGAATTGCTGACTGTTTCTGATGTTGATGGAATAGCCATATTCTCCTCAGCGGGCTCGGTCCGACGTGTACAAAAGAACGCCACAAACTGAATGGCCAAGCCATCCGCGTGAACCAAAAGGGGTCACGTGCTGCATTGCTGGTGGTATTTCCATGAGATGTTTTTTGGAATTTGTTTTATCGGTTCACACATTCAACAGTAAAACTTAACACGCTTGTAACAATACAGTT
>CAZNBG010000108.1:0-8675 GCA_964570915.1 uncultured Nitrospira sp.
CACGGACCGCACTGAGGCCCGCCACCGTTGCACCCGTCGCCACCAGCATCCCGATCAAGAGGGCTAGCGAGCTCTTCCCGAGACCCCCATCGCCATAGAGGATCGTCACTTTGCGAGGGTGCACCAGCGGATTGAGCTGATAACTCAGAGTCTCAACCGGCGTATTCGCATTGAGTCGCTGAGGTGGCTCGCCTTCACGATAGCGGCGGAGCACCAGCACCGCGGTCGACTTAATCAAGAGGGTCCATTCCGCGAGCTTGGAAAGGGGATCGAGCTCTTGCACCTTTTTCGCCAGGCGGCTCTCGTCCCCATTTAGGTTGAGGCGCTGGCCCTCGCACAGCGTTTTATCCGCTTTGATTACCGTGATCTCTGCGTAAATGCCGGCAGTCTGACGGGTGAGGTACTCCACGAGAAACCGGACCTGTTGTTCTGACCAGAGCAGCGAATAACCATTGCCGAGGTCGGCAATGTCAGGCACGGGACGGGACATCAAGTCCACCTCCGGTGAGGGCCAGCCTGGGTGGCGTGGTTCTGATGGCCACCTGCTTGAGAGCCCGCATTTCGGCTTTCAGCTCTCGCAATTCGGCGCGGATGTCATCGAGTTCGGCCTGGAGGCTCGATTCACGATGTGAGAATCGGCAGCCCGCCCGGAGAAAAGAATCGAACGCGCGATCAGACAGAGAGTTGATATAGGCCAGCGACGGCCGCCGAGGATGGCGGCGCACACGAAAGCTGGACCGATAGGAGTGTTGGCGCGCGCCGGAGATGAACGTGTCCGACATCACATAATCAAAGCCGTCGTCTTGCTGATCGGCAGAATTCATACCTTGCAATGTCGTTTCTCGCGACGCTGCCAGAACTCTTCGATAACTGTCCGCTCGAACAGCCGTACGCCTGTCTCTGTTCGTAACGCTGGCAATACGTTTGATCGCTCTAACTGTCTTACACGATCAGCACTGATGCCAAGCGCTCGAGCGGCTTCACCAACGGTGAGAAACTTTGATTGTTGCCGGTTCGCAGTCTCCATGAGGGTGGAGTTTATAATCGGTGCTGCGGAACCGTCGAGATGAAGAAATTGGTAAACGAATGGAAATAAGTGGAATGGCTATGAAAGTTTTACTCGAATCCCGGCAGGTGTTCTTTTAAATGCAAATGCAGTTGTATTCGCTTTTATCTTATTCCGAATAGTCCTCTCGCAGCAGCTGTAATGATTCGCTGCTTCTTTAACAGTTCCCCATTGGCCTCCGGATGAGTCTATACCTAATGAACAGTGAGCACTTCCCTGTTCAATTCGCGTTACTTCTTCAAGGGGAAAGTAATATTGTGGTATTGGGCTAAATCGTAATGGGGGAGAGATCACGGTGTGAACAATCCCAGCACGGGGGACAACAGTGGTTTGTTCGCCATGTGGCCATCTCGACCGGTTAAAGTACCAGTAGTCCCTCAAGCCTTCACGCTCAGTGATTACAATATCGAACAGGCCATTTCCTGCTGCTTCGACCAACATTGCTGGCGACACCTTCCATCGAGCTGCAAGGTCTTCCAAAGGAACCGAATCGCAATTAGGAAGTATTTCGCCAGACAAATTATGGTTGAATGTCAGCCATTTACGCTCCTGGTTTTGCTGCTCAATCCGATGTCGCGCTGCAGCTTCACGTGACTGAGTCCGTACCTTTTCAATCGTTGCAGCATCTAGACTATTGAGTTGATTTATTCTCGTGGGGTCTTTCGCTTTCGGCATAACCCTCCTCGTAGGGCCTCGCGTGGGAAAGGAAGGGCCGGAGTCGCGAGGACGACTCCATCACGCCGGGGATCAGCCAGCGCTTAGCCCTTCCGAAAGGTTCAGATCTTGAGTGGTGTCCCCATGTCGGTCAGCTCGCTAGCACAACTCCGCCGCTGTGGCCATCTTTCATCATATGAGATATCACGGTAGGTATACCACACCGTACGTATGGGTGAAGTTCTGAAAGACTTCCAAGCCTCACGACTACACCACCCGCAGTCGCCAAGGCTCCGAGTGTTCGACCCGAGTGAACACAACACGCGCGAGAAAGGCAGTTGGGTGATGCGGCTTCACTTCCCGAAGTTCTTGTTCCGCCTCGGCCTTGTCTGCATACATCATCCCAAACGGCTCCCAGCCCCCTCCGCGTACCGATTCATACACGCCATACAAGACTTGAGATCGTAACATCATGCCCTCTCATATTAGAGCCCTTCGAACTGTGCACGGCAGCCTAGTGGTCTCGTTTGGGGCGGGATCGTTGGGTCAACAGTTCACGACACTGCGTGATCGTCGCCTCCGTGTGTGCCACGTAGAGCCCAAGATTCACGCCGATATAACTCTCTTCAAATGAAGCACCGGCAGCGTTCCGGTCAATAATATCGCGTACAGTCACCAGCGCGAGCTCCATCTCATCCAGACAGGATTCGAGAGTTTCCAGCGCTTTTCCATGGACTATTCCGTGAATACGGTGTTGGGCAGGCATGCCGACCTCCACGAGCAGGGATTGCAATGGTTCACGTGTTGAGTTGATCTTGCCCTTTCCCGCTCTCATGAAATGGACCTCACCAGGGCGAGAGTGCGACTGGCTGGCTGCATCTGGGCTCCGCTCAAGGGAGGCAACGCTTCGGCGTCCTCGAACAATTCCTGTGTGGCAAGTACATAGCAGCCTAGATCACCACCTTCCTCCAACTCCCTCTCCACTTCTTCGAGAACCCGTCTCACCACAGCGGCATCAATCTCCGACCGGTCTTCCACAGCGAGGGCCAGGAGCTGTAGCAGGTCATTCACGCGAAGCAGACTGAGCTTCGCGTGAGAGCTCCTCGTAGCCCAACCGTTCAGTCCCATAGTATCGTTATCCGTTTGCTCGGTAACCTCGCCATCACGGCTCCGATACAATATCCGGCCTTGGAGTAACACCTTTTGCTCGACGCGTTGCTTTGGCTTCTCACTCTTCATGGGCTTGCTCATGTCACATCCCCTTCCTTGTCAACGTACAATGTGAGTTGCTCCTCGCCATGGCTGCCCGTCCAGGCCCGTCTAGAGCAGGCATACCTAGGGACCGTTCAAGATTGTGTTTTATTTTTACGCTTAAACTCTTTCTCTAGCAGACTACGAATATATCCGCTGGCAGACGTTCCTTCCTTTCGCAATGCGTCTAGTTTGGCCTTCAAATTCATGGACAACTGAATGTTTAGTCGCTTCATCTTCATCGCCATCGCCTCCTGCATTATGTCACATTGTTACCATGTTACATCATATGATGTCAACCGGTGTTACTTGACACCCTTTCCTGAATTTCATTAAGGTTCACGCGATGCCAACCAAACCACCAGACCCCTCACGACAACAAATCGGGGCACGGGTGAACCTAGATCTCATCACGGAGGTGCGAGTACTCGCCGTCAGACAACACCGGCGTTTTAACGAAGTGATTGAGGAAGCTCTCAAAGATGTTCTGAAGAAGTATCGGGAGAAGTCTAAATAGCAAACCTTCGTTTTATCGGCTGAGGCTTTGAAGCGTCTACCGCCGTCATCGATTGCGGGATACCTCCCATTGAATAGCAGGAGTGAAAAGGAGACGCTCCATGGTTGATTTTAAGAATCGATTAGCCGGCAAGCAGGCTAAGAAGCCCACTGACCCCATACGACTTAATGAACCCCTTCATCGGGCTCACGATAAGGGACCGCTTCGACCAGCTCAATTGAACGTGCTAACTGATTGGTTCGGCAACTACCAGCACACCAGAGACATCATCGTTAAGCTACATACAGGTCAGGGGAAAACCCTCATCGGCCTTCTGATGCTTCAGTCAAGGCTGAACGCAGGGAAGGCTCCAGCGTTATACTTGTGTCCGGACAATTTCTTGATTGCTCAGACTTGCGATCAGGCCAAACAGTTTGGCATCGCCACTTGCATCGCTGAACCAGAATTACCCGAGGAATTCTTAAGCGGTACCACGATCCTCGTTACTTCTGTCCAAAAGCTGTTTAATGGCCTAACAAAGTTTGGTTTAAATCGGCAGTCTATTAGCATTGAGACCTTCCTCATGGATGATGCCCATGCATGCGCCGATACTATCCGCGAGCAGTGTCGCATTCGCATACCAAGTGATGAGCCAGCCTACAGCGCTCTGAGAACCCTCTTCGCAACGGACTTGGAGATGCAAGGAGTCGGCACTTATATCGACATTTGTAACGATAAACGTGATGCGCTTCTACCAATACCTTACTGGGCATGGACCTCCCGGGAAGCCGAGATTGCCAGTGTTTTATCGGCAAATGCAGCACGCGATTCGGTCAAATTTGCATGGCCATTGCTCAAAGATATGCTCGGCCACTGCCAAGGAATCATTTCGGGAGCGGCAATTGAGATCGAGCCCTACGTTGCACCATTATCTGCGTTTGGTAGCTATTGGAAGGCAACGCATCGCATTTTTATGTCGGCAACTGTGACAGACGACGCCTTCCTGGTAAAAGGGCTACAACTTTCCCCAGAGACAATCACCAAGCCCCTCAGTTATGCGAAAGAAACTTGGTCGGGTGAAAAAATGGTATTGCTGCCCTCACTTATCCATGAAGAGCTTGATCGAGAGGGAATGGTTAAATTTTGGGGAACTCCGGCCCCGAAGAGGACCTTTGGAGTAGTTGCGCTAACACCAAGTTTCAATCGAACGAAAGATTGGGAAGGTTATGGTGCGATCATTGCTCGGAAGGATACCCTCTCGGAGGCTCTCGATAAGCTAAAACGTCGTCACTTCGCAAACGCCGTTGTTTTGGCAAATAGGTACGATGGTATTGATCTACCCGATGACTCCTGCCGGGTTTTGGTGTTCGACTCAAAGCCATACTCCGAAAGTCTAATGGATTTGCATCAGGACTTTTGCCGCTCAGACAGCGAAGCTACCCTCGTGCGAACCATTCGCACCGTCGAGCAAGGAATGGGACGTAGCGTTCGAGGAGAGAAGGATTATTCAGTTGTGGTTGTGATAGGGGCTGACATTATTAGGCTTATCCGAGATAGAAATTCCCGAAAATACCTCTCGTCTCAGATGGCAGCTCAAATTGAACTTGGGCTAGAGATTGCCCATTGGGCGCACCAAGACATAGAGGAAGGCGTTAAGCCATTGGACGCCTTCAAGGATTTAGTTCGTAAATCTCTTACCCGTGATGACGCGTGGAAATTGTATTATGTAGAGCAGATGGACAAGATTACGCCACGCGGCGCTAATGAGAATGTCTTGCGCTTGTACGCAACCGAGCTCGCTGCAGAAGAGGCCCATGCATCTGGAGACTATACGAAAGCAACAGAAGTACTTCAGACTCTTCTGGACACAGGGCTGGGGAATACCGATAAGGGCTGGTACCTCCAGGAAATGGCACGCTATCTTTACGCTTCCAATCGTACCGAGTCTCAACGTCTACAAGTAGCTGCCCACAAAATGAATCGACTTTTGTTAAAACCTCCGACTGGAGTCACCATTACGAAGCTCACCATCCTCAGCACGGGCCGTGTCGAGCGCATCATTAACTGGGTCAGCAATTTGGGGAGCTATGCCGATCTCGATATATGTGTGTCTGATTTCTTAGGACGACTCGTTTTCGGCATGAAGGCAGACAAATTTGAGCAAGCATTGGATGAGCTCAGTAGAGCGCTCGGCTTCGCTGGAGAAAGACCTGACAAGGAGTGGAAAGAAGGACCCGACAACCTTTGGGCTCTCGATGCGACACAGTATATCTTATGGGAGTGCAAGAGCGAGGTCGACGTTACACGATCGGAAATTAACAAGCGTGAGACCGAGCAAATGAATCGGTCAAACGCTTGGTTTGACAAGCATTACGCTGGGATATCTGTCAAGCGCATCATCGTCCACCCCTCAAACAGCGTTCAAAGTGCTGCTCATTTTACCCACGAGGTTGAAGCAATGCGTGAGGTCGAACTTAAAAGACTCACGAAAGCAGCAAGGGAGTTTTTCAAGTCCTTTGAATCACTTAACTTTAGGGATTTATCAACGACGTACGTCCAAAAACTGATTGACGCGCATAAACTCGCTGTCTCGGACTTTGTTACGGAGTATTCAAAAAAAGTTCGTAATCTCAGGTGAGCTCACGCAGGTGCAGACGTCTGCACTCCTCTATTTGAATGTCAGAATCCTAGGGGTGCTACCCAGCTAGACAACCAGTTAGTCAATGTCTTCCCAGATGAGGCCGCGAAGGATTTGCTGAAGACGTAAGCATGGAGACCATACACAAAGGCAGAAAGATAGTTAGCACGGTGCGGCACGTTGGTAACACGTGGTTGATTGAAACAAAGATCTGGCCAACGCCCCCACTTCAAGACGATGACCCGCAGTTGGTTGAGACCATCGGAACCCCAGGGCAAACAGAAGACGAAGCCCATGCGAAAGGGATTCACATTGGGCAGCAAATGATAGATGCCGGCTGTATCTAGCGATTGTGCCCCTCGCACACCGAGGCAAAGTGCAGACGCCTGCACTCGTTTATCGGATGTCAGGATCCTAGGGATGCTGCTGAAGAAGTAGCTAGAGCGGCTGCTCCGTGAGATAGGTCGAACAAAAAGAAAGCCCCGCCCTTTTTCAAGGACGGAGCTTAGTCGAACAGTGCAATTTTTACGTTCTGTTTTCGCAAGCGTTTCCGCTTTTTCCATCAGAACGTTTCCACTGCCCTGTTCTGATTGTATCCTATCCTGCTTCGCTCTGGAGGGTAACTGGTAGATTCCCTCAATCAGAGACTTTGAGCATATGGACACTATCGTTCAAGTGAACAAAACTCTCCATCTCGATATTGCAAAGGCCGTCACCATTCAGGCTCATGGCAAGATGTTCCGCATCGCGATGAGAAACAGTGATGGTTCTCTGACAGAGCACTATTGCCCACCTGACGCACCGGGATACAACAAGCTCATCGAACTCCTGACGAAAGCCAAATGAGATGTGAACCACGTGCTTGAAGAAGCGGCGAAGGAATTGCTGAAGAAGTACTGAGGGAAGGCTAAATAGCTAACCCTGAACTTATGGACTGACACTAACTGTTGCTAGGCTCTCTTCCACCGGAGGGTAAGGTCAATGAAACCCTAACGAGCCCCCTACCATCTGCTCTCGCAGAAGATTTAGAGTGATCATCCCTACGCATATGTCGATTCCCGGGATTGCCATTTTGACCTCGAATGCTCTTGAGCTTCCGGGGACGCGAACTGCACGGTGACCAATATATCCAGGTCTTCCCGCTTCAAATGCTTTGCGCATCCTTTCATCTGCGTGAAGCAAATCTATGTCTAACGAGTCCGCTTTCTCATCCCATCGGCCTCTGAAACGTGGTAGGTCGGGAGAGTTGGGAATAATTTCAAAGATCTCCAGCAATCCTGTCTCGGTGCTTGAGACTACATTCGATCGATCTGCTAGCGCATACCTTTTATCCAGAACGGGACCTTGCGTCCACCGAATGTTATAGGCTTGCTTGGCTTTCCTAGGCTGCTTGGCATAGTCATCTCTATTCATGATCACCTCCCACACGCACACTTTTCTTATGACCCAAATGCACAACGGGCAATAGGCACTGATAGACTTCTGCGAGATATTTTAAAAGTCAGACCTTAAGACACTTCATCAGCGATCAAAGCTACGGGATCGGATTACTTCCTTCTCTTTGTCGGTTGGGGTTCGTTCTCACCTAACCTTGCGGTACGCGGTACCCTCTCTACTATCGATGTACTTGGCCTACGGCGAGCTTCCTCGACCGAAATGAACGCTCCCGTGACGGCGCTACGGCCCTGAAGTTGACGCGTTTCTCTAAACCCTCGACGTTCAACGTACCCATCGCGTTCATTCCCACGGGATTTGCCTGTCGCAATTTCTTTATGCTCAGTCAGTTTGTATATAACGTACTGATTAAGGCTGACTCCCTCTTTAGAAGCTTGGAGAGAAAGCCGCCTATGAAGGCTTTTCGGTAGACGGAGAAGGAGTTTCCCGCTAAACGTTTGATCATTCCAAGCTTGAGGGATTGGCCGGCCAGCATCCTGCTCAGCTTCAATCCAGCCTAATGCCGTTAATTCTAAATTGGTCAAGGCCTCCTCCGGTGTTTCTCCTTCTGCCAGACATCCTTCAAATTCTGAAATGTAAGCCGAAAATCCGCCTTCATCCTCTGGAATAAGCACTCGCTCGTAGGGGCGTTTTAACAATTCTTTTGGAGGAGTATTATTGCTCATTCGACTCCGGTCGAAGGCGCAGAAAGCAACGCTTCCCATGCCTCAATGTCGCCTTCAAGCACGTCCAATGTACCCATTGCTGTGCCCCGCTTCATACACCCCGGATGATAGTGAATTGCCACAGACCGTCTACCCTCAAGCGGGCTTTCGTATATCGCTGGTGAACTCCTTGGCCGTTGCTTGCGTTCCAATGCCTCCGCAAAAGAGATCATTTCACTGAATCTTATGCTCTTTGCCCGACCTCGTAACTCAGCTAGCCGACCTCGTAACTTCCGGAGCTTTGCTTCATTCATGATACTGCCAGTAGTATCAGGTGTCAAAATTAACGCTGCGGGAATCAGGCGATCCCCGCAGCTCTTTCAGCACATCACCCTAGCATTCGGGGGATTATTTCTTCCCCTTTCCAGGTAGTGGGACCCGCTAAACAAACGTTGTGTTCGCCCTTGGTCT